>MFNJ01000013.1 GCA_001782015.1 Candidatus Levybacteria bacterium RIFCSPHIGHO2_01_FULL_36_15 | reverse complement strand
TCTTCCGTCCCCTGATCCAAGATCCGCCATTTTTTCACCTTTCTTAAGAGCTGAAAGCATCAGCATATTTTTTAGCCTTTCATTTCCCGTGGGAGCATAAGGCGCGCCATTTAAAAGCATCCAGATTATGAAGATTATAAAAGACAAAAGCCCTATGATTATTAGAAGTTGTGAGAGATAATAAAAAATTGCGTACATAAAAGTATATAAATAATTTCCTACGATAATATTGACATTCTAATATATTTACTATTATTATAATATAAGGACATAGAATATATGGTTGAGCAAAAAAGGAAAACCTTCATCAGGAAGAAAAAAACTGAAAAAAAGCATACAGAGAAGAAAAAAGTAATAAAGCGCATTGCTGCGGAAAATGAAGCAGAAAAGAAAGTTTCTCCTGTTGTTGAAGAAACACCAAAAACACCGGTAGAGTCTGCGCCTCAGGTTACCCCGCTTGAAGTCCAAGAAAAATCTGTTGAACAGCCCCCCGTTATTTCTGCGCAGCCGGAAGGGCAATTACCTCCTGTTTCTGTCACAGAAGAAATTCCTCGCGCTGATTTGGTGAATATATCTCCCCAAAATTATGAAAATCCTCCGGCGGCTCCGGCAAGTAATCCCTTACAAAACTCAACGTCCGCGCCGGCTGATTCAGCAGAGCAGGCAGTTGTCCAATCGCCCGCGGAAGCTACAAATCCGCAGACAGAAGGCGCGAATCCGGAAGCTCAGGTTTCCGGCAGCGAACCATTTATTGGTTTGCCTCAGGAAAAAAACAATAAAAAACTGCTGATATTTTTGGTGATTACACTACTAATTGTTTTGGGAGGCGGCGCTTTCTATGTTTATAAAAATGTCTTGAATAATAAAACTCCAGTCAAAAATGTAGTCCAAAAGGTTTCACCTTCTATTTATAAAAAACCTACTCTTACTCCTACGGCAACGCTCACGCCTCCTCAATTAACAAAATATTCAATCAAAGTGCTCAATGGGAGCGCTATAAGCGGGGAAGCGGCAAAAGTTAAATCGATGCTTGAAAAAGGAGGATTCATGGTTTCAAGCGTAGGTAATGCCACAAATTCCGCGTTTACAAAAACCGTGATCAGCGCAAAGAAAACTGTAAGCAAAGCTTACCTTGAAAAGTTGAAAACAGATCTTTCCTCATCATATTTACTTGATGATACTCAAGTTTTACCGGATACTCAAACATCTGATGTTGTCGTGACAATCGGAAGCGGTAAAGCTCTTTCTCCAACGTCCTCAAAATAATTCAGCGTTTTAATAATTGCTTGATATTTATTTTTATAAAGGCTAAACTTTATGGATAAGGAGGTGAAAGTAACATGATGGGTTACGGGATGGGAGGATTTGGAGCGCTGGCAGTTTTGTTTTGGATAGTAGTGTTTATTGACCTGGTGCTTGTGGGAATCTGGCTCTTTAAACAGGTTGTAAATAAAAAATAAGCAGTTTACTGGAGTCCCACGAAGTCTATTTTGGGGAATTGATTTCTTACCGCTTCCCAAAATTTGTCCGCAAGTTTTGAAGAAAATTTACTGTAACCGCTTGAGTCGGAATTATTACATAGCATTTTTTCATATCTTCTTATTATTTCCATTACTTTTTCTCCTTCTTCGTTGAATTTTTTCTGCCATTTTTCAGGTTCTACAGCGTAAGCATCATGCAGTATTTTAAAAGAATCAAAAACTTCCTTATTCTGACTTAGCATCTCCTGGAAATATTTTTGGTATTTGGTCATAAATGTTATTTTAATATTTGTATTTATGATTTGCAATTTTGATCTTATATCTTTAATATGTATTCTGTGAACGGTCAAGTTAATAGAGAACACAAATTAAAAACCGGACTCTTGATCGGAAGATTTCAGCCTTTTCATAAAGGGCATGATTATCTGATTAAAAAAGCGCTCGGGCAAGTGGATAAGCTAATAATAGCAATAGGAAGCAGCAATGTAAAAGACACAGACAATCCTTTTACATATCCGCAAAGAAAAAAGATACTTGAAATATATATAGAAAATGAGGATATGGAAAATAAAATAGTTAAAATTTTTCCGTTACCGGATAACCCAAGCGATGATGTTTGGGTAAGAAATGCTGTTAAAAAAGCGGGGAGGATAGACGTTATTATCAGTAATAATGAACTAAATGTTAACAGATTTTTTGAAAAGGCAGGATTTAAAGTTCTACGTTTCCCTTTTTACAAAAGGAACATTTACGAAGGCAAGAAAATAAGGGATTTGGCAAGACACGGGAAACGATGGGACAAAAGAGTTCCAAACGTTTTGGCCCCCGTGATTCAAAAATTGCTGGTTTAGAACATGTTATGATCTTCTTAAATATACTTTTGATGCTTAATACCGGTATCTTTTTTGCCTTTCCCCTTGTGTTTGTTGTAGCTTTTCTCTATCTTTTAAGGCTTCTTAATAAAACGGAAACAAAAATAATCTTGAGAGACTGGTAGCTCCTCCAAAACCTCAAGACAGTCAGGCCATAAATAACGTGCAAAATTGAAATTTGAAAAATATTTCCTTTATGTTATAGTGAAATTATATGAGTGACGAGGAAAAATTAAAAAGAAAAGATGAAGCATCTAAAAATGAGACATCTGCTTCAAGAACTCCGCGGGTAACGCCGGAACCTTCTGACCCGTTTGATACTTTAATACAATTTGCCCAAAGAGGAGCGCAGACCGATGAAGATAAAAGAAGACTGGAGGAAGTTTTAGCAGAAATTAAAAGATTAAAAGAGGCCGTGGCAAAAGCAGGTTTACCAGTTGCAAGAAAAATAGATGTTGCTCTTCCAGCGGGAGGTGAAGCGGCAAAAGAAGTTAACAGTCCTATATTAGAAAGCCTTCAGGAACAGTTAGCGCAAGTTACATCTCCCTTGTTCCATGGGCTAAGACAAGAAGCATTATCCAGAATTGACGCTGAGAATAGAGATATAAGAAAAGAGAGAGAAAAAGGGTTCTTAAGAAACGCGCTTGATGCAACGTTTCACAGAGGCACTGTTGAAGCAGGCTCGCCGCAATATAAAGTTGTGGGCAGAAATGGCCGTGAAGCAATATGGTCCGCGCACATTGCAAGGCGTGGCAAGCCGGTAATAGCTGATTCAAAACTCAAATATAAGGTAAGGCGTTCGGAAGGTGGTTTTGTTGAGCTTGATAGCCTGCAGTTTTTAGAGGAGCATCTCAGGCCACAGGACAATCCAAAGTCGGGTAGCCGTGCTGATTACACCGTTGAATTTGATCCGGATGGCGTTGTAGGCATGACTGCGGTTTGGAATGAAGGTTATTCTGGTTTCGATTTAATGAGTCCGGCGCAAACTGAGCATTTAAGTAAATTGGGCATAATGAGAGATATACGTATCTATGATCAGTTTGAAGGGACGACGGAAGGGGACGGACATTTAAACAATATTTTCCTGAAGATGAGTTTAAGAGGGCAGCCTTCAGTTATGGTTGGGCAAAAATATAAGGTTGCAATGAGAGAACTTAATGGTCAATATGTTTGGGATACAATTGGTTCAGTTTTTAACAGAAACTATACTACCGGATTTAGTTTTAATATAGACGAAAACGGAAAGGGTGAGTTTTTGGCGGCAGAAGAACATATTGGGACAAAACATTTCATTTTGACCCGGCCACTCACCTCAACTCTCCGCTTCGCGGATAACTTTAGAAGACGCCTTCAAAATATTGAACCTAACGATTTTGTCGGACTGGTTGGCGGTGTAGCGGGAGAAATTCCTCATAGCAGAAGATGAAAATTATTTTTCTTGGCACAAATGGGTGGTACACGACTGACACGGGAAACACAACCTGCGTCTTAATTGATAGTCGTGATTATTATATTGTGTTTGACGCGGGGAACGGAATTTATAAACTTGATCGCTATATAACTGTCAATAAACAAATATATTTGTTTTTGAGCCATTTTCACGTAGATCATATTTCCGGTTTGCAAACTCTTTTGCGATTTAAATTTCACCAGGGAATAAAAATTTACATTCAGGAAGACGGCAAACGTGCTTTTAATACCTTTATGGATCATCCTTTCACTTTTTCGCTTGATAGGTTGCCGTATAAAACCGAACTAAACGAGCTTTCAGAAGGAGAACACAGGATTCCCTTTAAAGTTACTGCCCGAAAACTTCAGCACGTTGAGACATGTTTTGGATATCGCCTGGAGTTGGACGGAAAAACTGTAACATACGCAACTGACACAGGAGTATGTGAAAATGATTATTTGCTGGCAAAAAATGCCGATTTATTAATTCACGAATGCGCAAATCCTGTTTCTGACAAGTCTTCAACTAATGGACACACAGGTCCCTCAGAAGCAGCAAAGCTTGCAAAAGATGCAAATGTGAAAAAGCTTGTTATGATGCATTTTTCGGCAGATATGTACAAAAAATTAGAACAGCGTAAAGAGGCAGAGAAAAAAGCGCGTGAAATCTTTAAAAACACGTTTGCCGCCTCAGATGGTCAAGAGATTGACCTTTAGAATATCTATAGTTCGCGTATAAATCGCAAAATAGATAAGTATAGCAATTGCCATGACAAGCCAGATGGTGATAAAAGCGATCGTGTGGTAGCGGTTTGCGATAGTAAAATTTTCTTTTAATTTTTCCGGAAGTCTATTTTTGCTTCTTGAAATTATGTAGTTACTTATTCCATCTATAGAAATGGAAAGAAGTATAGGTAGGTATAAAGGAACTTGAACTATTCGGTAAGACATTAATGTGCAGATTCCAAATACCCAACGCAGAAGAAACACGGATAAGGATATAAGCAAAAAAGTATAGAGACTGTTTTTTAAAAGCCGCAGGGTTTCCAAAGCCAGATTTTTGTTTCTGTTAAAATAAATAATGTTTGCCAGAATGGACCAAGCAGCAGCAAGCACGATGTTATTGTATACCATAATTTTATTCTACATTAATATTGTAATTTCTTAAATAAGGAATTAAAAAGCCAAAAAAATGCCTAGATGATTGACCTATAGTATTGACATTCAGGCAAAATGTCATTATAATTGCTTCCTATGGCTGAAATATTTGTTCCAAAAGGCATGCAGGCTGAAGGATTTAAAGTAACCTATACTTTACCTTCTGGATTGGCCGTTGCTGTGCCTATTGACTCTACTGGTTTTGAAAGCGCGGTTGCCCTAAGCGCTAGAAATGGCCACAATGGAAACACGTCAAAACTTATAATTCCCTCAGAACATAATCCATATACAAAAGTGGTATTACCAAACCAAAATCCTAAAGATGGGAAATTCAGTTTGCTCTTAGAAGGCGAAATTGTTAGATTCGGTAATCCCGCTTCAGGTAAAAAAGAAATAACCAGAACTTCTACGGAAATTGCCCAGGCTATATACGCGCCCCAAGTTTTTCTTGCAAACGAAGCAAGAAAAGTTCTTTCAAAACCCGCAGATAAATTGACAGAAGAAGTAATTGCTAATCTCATGGAACAAAAAGAAGATCCTCAACTCCGATGGTTTTCAAAAAAAGCTGCTAGGAGGAATAAGCAAGTAGTATCTTATTACAACAAGGATAAAGATACAACAGAAAAAATGGTTAAATCAAGTCCGGGAGCGCTTGAATCTGTTGCTTTGGCAGTTTGCGCGAACTTAGATGAAAAATGTTTTGAAGGGTATGAGGATAGACTGGTTTTTGGCCGTCTTGAAAAATTAATAAAAGAATACAGGCTTTATGCTTTGAAAGCACGGCAGACACCGGAAATGCCTGACCTTGCTTTAAAACTGATAGATTCGCTTGATAGTTATTATAAGTATCCGCATTTGAGAGGAAAAATATATTCTCTTCTTGAACAGACAAAAATTCCGGATTCACTCAAGGAATCTTTGGTCAGGAAAATGGATGAGGGACATGATCTTGACCATCCTTTGGCTTTTGAATTAACGCAAGATATTGCCAGAACAAATCCGGAATCTGCCTGGATTAAAGACCAACAGCAAAGAAGAGCAAGTATGCTTGAGACTTTAAAAGGTTCAAACCAGGAGCTTTTTGATAGCTACGCACATCTTGCAAATGCAGCAAGCGCGTTGGTCTATTCAGGCGATCCAATTTCTCCAATAGAAGGCAAAGTTGGAATGGAAATTGAATTTGCCCTAGAAGGCCAATGGGATCATTTGATTTATCGGCTTCCTCACAAATATTCAAGTTCTGAATCAATTTATGAGAAAACAGCCCGCGGTCTTAAAAGAGATTGGAGACTGCATGAAGACGGAAGCCATGAGCTTACAAGAGATGACAAAAGACTGATGCACGACAGGAGTTACATATCTTCATTTACAAATCTTTATAAATGGTTTAAAGACTACGCGCTTGATCTTTATAGTCTTCATTTACATTTTGATGATAAAAGACACCCGCATAAGCCTCACCTGGGTGGTCTGTACGAGGACTTTGGTGAAGGTGGAAGATCATTGAAACATAACGACTTGCATACGTGGGAGGCAAGACCTATTTGTGTTCCGAAAGTTGGAAACAGCGTTAATCCGGCAAGACTTGAAGACGCGATAGGATTTTATCTTCATGCTACTAAAGCTGAAAATACAAGAGAGGAAGAAAAAATAACGGTTTCCAGACAGGATGAAAATATAAATATGAAGAAAGCTGTCTGGGGCCATATTTGTACGTACATAGAAGATCCGGAGGGAAGACTTGCTGCTTTAATGTCTTTGCAAGACGGTCTTGCGTTTATAGCGGCCAACCCTTTTGCCTTTGTGAATTCATACACAAGAGAAAGCCTTCCATATTTGTCCGGCCGTTTAAGGATAGAAGCGGAAGGAAAATCCACGCTAACATACTTAAATACATTGGAGGCTGTGGGAAAAGGTGGTTTTCAAGATGAAGTTAAATATCTCAGGACTATTCCCTTTCAGAGAAATATAATCTACAACATACTTGCTTATGATAAGGAAGGAAATGCTGATTTATTGAGGTCTTTGGCTTCAGGAAATCAAATTCCTAGTGGAATTGAGGAGGCATCAACGAGACAAATAAACACACATAGTGCTCGTACACGGGAATACTTCAGTATACCGGTTGGGCAGAGGATGAGAAATCACATTGAAGGATTGATACCAACAGAGGATTCACATAGAGACATATTTAGAGATAGAGCCAGAGCTACGGATTATCGAATCAATAATCAAATAAATATAATTGAAGAACTGCCTGTGCCGGAAACACTAATTTCCCGCACATTGACGCCGCAAGAAATTCCCATAGCAAGGATAAACAGTATAGAATCCTTATATTCACTAAATAACTTGGAGGAGAATATTATCCTGCCTGAAAGCAATATTCCGGATTTATATTCTCAAGAAGATGATTCAGCAAACAGACAAAGAATTAGCGGAAGGGATTTGGGTACGCGGATCGGGGATTCAATTATAAATATTTTGGATCGCTTACGCGGAATTCAATAAATTATTTTAGCATAATTGATTTTAATAGTAATATTAATCTATAATTTCATTGCGGATGAAGAGAAAAAGAAAAAAAACAATTTTGCCCATGTTGCTGGTTCTGCTGTTTTCTTCCTGCTTGGTATTGATTTTATTTTATTTAAAAGAGAATATAATCGCTTCTAAACAATCGATCGCATATAGTCGCGTTCCCAAAATTATGCCTATGCCTGTTAATTTTACGGAAACAGGATACATAACAGATTTTGATTCAAAGTGGGAGAAAAAAACCGGAAATTGGGTATTTTTGTATGAAAATCCGGGAATTCCGGTGATAAGAGTAAATCTTGAATTTACCAATGAAAGCAAGTGTGATTTAGGAGAAGGGCTCAAGCTCTGTAAAAAGACTCAGCTTATAGAGGGCGAAAGAATAAGAATTGAAGGGCTGATGAGGGTAGATAAACTTATTGTTTCACTAATAACTAAAGCCAGATGAGGCAGCATGTTGTTGTAAAAGCTTCATTTTTTTAATTCGGAAAAAAGTGTCTGGTAAGACTTGTTGAAAATTTTTTCATTGACAAAGAAAGTAGGTATATTAGAAACTCCGTTTAAAAAACCGTTTTCAATGTCTTTTTGTATTTTTGGTAAATACCTATGGTCTTCAAGATCTTCTTTGAATTTAATAATATCAAGCCCCAGATGGTCGGCATATTCTAAAAGATTTTCTTCTATGAGGGAATTATGGTATTCAAATAATAGATCATGCATTTCCCAGAATTTTCCCTGTGCTCCCGCCGACTCAGATGCTTCTGCGGCAAGCCTTGATAAATAGTTGGATTGTACGGGAAATTGCCTGTAGACAAAGCTAATTTTTTTCCCCATAACACCCATAATCTTTTTAACAAAAGAATACGCGTCACGACAAGTATAGGACAAAAAATCTCCGTACTCTATAATTATTAAGGGAGCGTTTTTTTTACCTATAATGTGATCATGTTTATTCACTAAAATCAGGGAACCATTTGACTTCATGCTATTTTCCGGAAGATTTCAGTTTGAAGGTTTTTTGTAAGAAAAATAACAAAAAACATTAAGAAAGTGGTAAGAATTAATCGATTTTAGCTTTTAACAAGTATTAAATTACAAAATATGCAAAACGTTTAAATAATTACTTATTTGGTCTAAACTCTAAAGCCAATGAATTTATGCAGTATCTTTTTCCAGTCGGTTTTGGCCCGTCACTGAAAATATGTCCCAAATGAGCGCCGCAACTGCTGCAGGTAACTTCAGTTCTTATCATTCCAAGACTTGTATCTTCCTCTAAGTTTACATTTCCTTCTTTTGCAAGGTCATAAAAACTGGGCCAGCCGGTTTTTGAATCAAATTTGGTATCGGATGAAAATAATTCTTGTTCGCAAACAACGCAATAATATGTTCCCGGCTCGTGGTTATCTGTATATTTGCCAGAAAACGGCGGTTCCGTCCCTTTTAAAAAGCAGATATTGTATTGTGCAGGAGTCAGTTTTTTCTTGTAATCCTGTGGTGTTTGGTTGTTTCTCATGCTGAAATTATACATCCAAGCGCAGATCTTTTGGGTAAGGATTTTGTAATATTTCTGATAATTATCCCATCAAAACATGGATCGTCATGCTGAATTTACTCGCCTCGCTGGGGCTATGGCGAAGCGGGTTTCAGCATCTTACTTGATCTTGAAACAAGTTCAAGATGACGCGATAAAAGAGGTTATTTGTTCAGAGGGGATAATCACCATATTTCTTACTTGACTTTTATTATGAAATATTAGAAAATGTTTACTCCGTTATGAAAAAGATTGTTGCGATTTTAATAATTGCCTTAATGCTTTTACCATTTTTATTCTCAGAAAAAAAGATTGCTCAAGCTTCAAATATTCAAAAAGAAAATTCCGATATACCGGAGAAAGACGGAGTATATGATGTTCCGGGACATTCAAATCTAAAAGTAAGAGTATTTGTTCATAATCCCAAGCCCACTCCAACTGACCAACCCTCTCTTGTCTGCAATCTGTCCGATCCGGATTCAAATGCAGTTGTTGCGCCTACCGGCTGGCATTTGCCAAGCGGAAACTGGACTTATAAATTAAATATTGGCAGCACGCCTTCCTCAATAGGATCAAATTTGGTAAATATTGCAGACAGCGCATTTGCTACGTGGTCATCATCTTCTGTGGGAGCCAAAGTTGCTTTTGTTAATGGCGGAACTACCGGTATTTCACGAAAAGGCTTTGACAGAAATAATATTATTGCCTGGGGCAGAACGTCCGGTTCGGCTCTTGCGGTTACTTATACATGGTATTATCCAAGTACGGGTTTGGTTGCTGAAGTTGACACAATCATGAATAAAAAATATCAATGGAGCTGGACTGCTTATTCGGCAGACGCCTGCGTCAATTCAAATACTTACGACGCGCAGGATATTTTGACGCATGAACTGGGCCACTGGATAGGATTGAATGATGAATATACCTCGTCTTATGTAAATAGTACAATGTACGGATACGGTTCCAAAGGTGAAATTAAAAAAGATACTTTAACTACAGGTGATTCTGCCGGCGTTTCCGCCATTTACTAAAGATATTTTTATCCTGCCTGTTTCTTAGTAGCTCTTACAATTTGTTTATGAGTCAACCTTGGTCTGGAAGGATGATTTTCTGAGGAAGTTGATAAAGGGTCACCTGTGCCGGTTTTTGAAATAGCTTCTTTAATAACTTTTACACTTAATCCCAATCTAAATTTTCTTGGAGTTTGAGCACCTGCGCCTGGTCTTATTTCTTTTACATATTACTATATCAGTTTCTTTTGGTGGAGAAGGGAATAGAACCCTTTTTCTTCCACTAGTATTCCTCCAGCTCCCAAGAAAAATGCAAAGATTCCGATTATCCAGCCAAGAATAGGAATTGCTGAAAGTATGGCAAAAAGTACTATCCCGATTAAGAGAATAAGGGTATCGGGAAAGTTTATTTTAAGATAAGTAAGTACTTTTTGTCCCACGATGTATGAAATAAAAATTGTTGAAAGATACAAAATTATTACGTAACTTATCAGCAGAATAAACGAGAAGGGGATTCCGATTATCGTCAAAAGCAGCAGAAAGCCTATGACTGGAGTAACTATCAACGCAATCATTCCGACCAGTATGTTTTTCCAGGGTTTTTGCAAAGTTACCTCAACTGTTCTTTTGAAATAGGCTGGCATAAGCTTGAGAATCAGAAGCCCGACTACAAACAAGCTTATGAGTTGAGCAATTTTGAAAAAGCTGATTAATCCTGCAAAAATTCCCCGCAGATCTTTTGTTGTTTCTTCAGGTTTTTTGACAGGATAATATTTTTGTACAAGTTTGCCTGAAATAGTTGCCCCGTTTTCAATCTGCGCTTTTTGATCGCTCCAATAAGTAACATTTCCGTTGACACTGGCATTTGAAGTAAGCGTTAGCTGATCTACCGCGGCATTGATGTTGCCGCCTACCTGACTGGCAATATTTATTTGTCCTGCTGCCACGTTGATTTCTTTTTTGACTGGTCCAAGAATATCTATACTTCCAGCTGCCCCCGCCAGGCTTCCTGAAACGGTTGTACCATCTGCCAGTGTTACCTGTCCTGCTGCTACAGAAATATTTCCGCCAACAGGAGCATAAAAGTTAATCGTCCCGCCAAGCGCCCTTATATTATGGGCAACTTTTCCATGAATAGTAACGTTTCCACCGGCAACCAGAAGATCACCGTTTATATCTCCGTCTACCAATACATTCCCCCCAGCCAAATACGCGTCTCCATTTACGGTTCCGGATAATATTACGTTGCTTCCTGCTGCAAAATAATCTTTGTTTACTGTTTCATTTTTTGGAAGAAGAATAGTTTTTCTTTCTTGGGCTAAGACGGGAAAAGTAAATAAAGAAGCAAAAAGCAAAAGTATTAATATGAAAAGAGAAAATTTTTTCATTTATGACTTCTTATATCTTATCAGGCTTATTATTTTAATTCAATCAACTATAAGCAAGAATATTCTATTAATATTTTTTGGTTGTTCTTAACAGGAATAATTTTCAAAACAGTAACTTTTGCTTTGAGCAAAAAATATTCTTACAACTTTCATACTGCTTTTTATTTTTTATATAACTTGGCATTCTTAATATTTAGTTAAAGAAAGACTAGCTATGAAAATTCAAAACTGTACTAATAGTTTAAAATATCGCAAAGGGTTGGGTTAAGAGTGCCCTTTTATGAAAACAATATAGGGAAAATCGTTGGGAAAAAACCGCTAGGTTTTGTCCCATATGAAAGGCAGGTGAGAGTTTTGAATATAGATGAAAACAAGTTTACCAAAAGAACAAAAGTTCCTTTGTGGGGTTGGATCCTGCTTATAATTTTAGCTTTTTTTGTATCTTTAATTCCAGCAGTACCCATTGGGAGCCCACTTACAGATAACAGCGCTACGGGTGTGGGAGGTTCCCCAAATGACATTTTCAATAAAAAAATAGTTCTTTCTTCAATACCGGTAAAAAACCAGTTAACCGATAGATCTTTTTGGATAAGTTTAAGCAATAAGCAAACATTGCTTGTGATACTTGAAAAGGGAAAAATTTTAAAAGATACTTTAGGACATAAAATGGCTGTAGTAGACGGAGATTTAGTGGATTTAACCGGAATGGTTAAAAAAGTTGATTCGGTTGATAAGATAAAAAGCGAACTTGGATTAAGTAGCGCGGAGGTTTCGGCACTTCTTGACCAGCCAATTTATTTCTTAGTAAGCAGGGCAGAAATCTCACAGGAATAAAAATATATAATTGGGATTAGTTTGATCGCAAAAACATATTACTGTTTCTTCTCATCCAGTACTTTCTGAAGAAGTTCAAGAGTGTTATTCTTTGCATCTTTTTCAGTCATGCCTTGAGAGTCTGCGGCTGCTTTAAAAGTTTTGTTTGTTATGGATTTGCCATTTGGATCAACGCCGGCGTGTCCCTGGCCCATATCATCATCCGGCAGACCGCATCCGCAATTGTAACACATAAAGTCTCACCTCCTTAAAAAAACTATAATTTTTTATAATTATTATTTACCTAATCTTATTCTACCACTACTTGTCCTGTCTGATCTGGATTTAAATGATTGTGATACCCGTAACTTCCCGGTTTATCAAAAATCAAAGGAACCGTTTGTCCATCCTCGAATCTTCCCAGATTCAGAGGAGGATATAACGTGTGAGTAGGGTGCGGATCCGAACTTACGGTTATCGTTGTACCGCTATTATTTATCCATATAACTTTTGTACCAGTTTTGATAGTTATTGTCTTTGGCTCGAAACCATTTGCCGTGATAGTAACATTTGCTATATTTGATGCTTCAGGTTGTGAATTTACCGATGTTGGGTTTGTGTTTGTTTGCTGATTTGTTGTTTGATTTTGTATATTTTGTTCGCTAGGGGTTGTTGATGATTTACTATTCAGTAAATACACCCCCGCTCCCAAAACAACAATTAATAAAACTCCAAATAATATTTTCATATTATCACCTCCCTTCGTTAACAAAATATTATATAAGTTTTAATAAGAAAAATGTCGTAAGAGAATTGTAAGAAAATTATAAGAAAGTTTTTATATAGCCTGAAACGGTACTTATTGCTTCCTCAATGGAATTAATTTGCACAAGTTTGTTTCGAAAATCGCTTGCTTCGGGGAAACCGGAAACATAAATCTTGTAGAACTTTTTCATGTCCGAAAAATTTTTTGCATCTCCCCAAGTTTTTTTCCATAAAGCCAAATGGTCAAGCAGAAGCTGTAATTTCTCTTTTGGTTTAACCTTTTCAGAATCAATATTTTTATCAAACAAAAATATATTTTTAAAAATTGCACGTCCGATCATAACTCCGTCAACTAGATATTTTTCATATTTTTCCTGTGCTTCTTGGATAGTTTTGATGTCTCCATTTCCGATTATTAAAGTTTTGCTTTTTGTCTTATCGCGAAGTCTGACTGCTTTTCCGATTTCTTCCCAGTCCGCGTCGCCGCGGCTCATTTGGCGAGAAAACCTTCCGTGAATAGTTATTGCGTCAAGATCAAACTTTAACAAAAATCCTATCCATTCTTCCGTCTGGATTTTATTGTAGCCAAGTCTTGTTTTAACGCTTACCGGAAGATTGCCTCCCGCGCCCTTTTTTGTCATCTTTATTATTTCAGAAGCAAGTTTTGGGTTATTGATGAGCCCTGAGCATGAACCTTTCTTCACTACTTTCCTGTCCGGGCAGCCCATGTTAATATCTATACCGTCAAACCCCATGTGGATAATTAGCTTGGCTGCTTTTTCATAATCTTGCGGATTATTTCCCCAAACTTGAGCAATTATGGGTTTTTCAAGCGGCGAAAATTTCAATCTCTTCGCGACAGAATCGTGCCCTTTTTCAGATATAAGGCCGGAGACATTAGTAAATTCGGTGAAAAATAAATCCGGCTTGCCGCATTTGGAGATAACCTGCCTGAAAACAGTATCAGTTACGCCTTCCATGGGAGCCTGGATAAGAATAGGTTTTGTCCCGCCAAGACGGGACTGCCAGATATTTTTCATATACGGATTATAACATTTAAAAGTAGTTTGAATTTCAATTTCAGATATTATATACTCCTTCTTCAAGATGAGCCCTATAGAAAGACCAAGATTTGGTGAATTTAAAAATAATTTAACAAATGCCGCGAAACGGGCAAAGGAAACTTTGCCCCGAACGATCGGCCGGATAAGAGAAAGCGGCGTAGATCAGAGATTGAAAGAAACAAGAAAAGCCATAGAAGAACAGGTACGTAACAATCCTGAGATACGAAGATTTATCCGAAAATCATTTGTTGAGATTTTGTCGGATTCAGAAAGAGCAAGCGCACTTGTCATGAGAAGCAGGCAGTCGCGCTTGCGGATAGAGCAATTGGAACAGGGTAGGGGAAGAGGATGCCTATTTCATTCCGCCAAAACTGTTCTTGAGATAATTCCCGGGCAAGTAGGCCCCTATGGGGTAGGCGATCTTATCAATCTGGTAGAAGGCGTTTGGGGCAGGGAACTTCTGGGAAGAAGATTGGATGGAGTAGATAGAGTGATTTCTATTGCTGCTGCCGCAATCCCTGTTATGCCGGCTACGCCGCTGAGAGAAATTGTAAGAAACGAGAGAAAAAATCTTGAAGATTCTGTGGCAGAAAATCTGAAAAGAAAAAGAAATGAAAACGGACAGGAAAAACCATAAAGTTACCTTCTTTATAGAGTTGATTTCGTGGTTTACCTAAAGCAAGCATAGTTGATTTGACAATACAGATAAGTATATCTTATAATTATCTCTTGTAGCATTGTTTTTTATGAATAAGGTTCTTTTTGCCTTTCTTCTCGCATTTATTTTTACAGCCGAAACCGTATTTGCGGGAGGCGCGGACATTTTATACTTTGAAGTATCTCCTCAGGCACAGATTCTTAATCCGGGAGAGCAATATATAGTTCATGTAATGAGTTATGTTGATGAGCAGAATACTGCTCCGGCAAAAGGATGGTCGGTACAAATTAAGCTGGAAAATCCACAAGAAAGCGATTACATTGTGCAAAATGACAAGATAACAAATGAATATGGCAGACTTTACGCAAAAGTTATTTCAAAAATCCAGGGTCCAAGAATTGTTTATGCAGATATTATTATGCCGGATGGTTCTATTAGAACGTCAAAGAACAAATATGTTTTAAATTATTATCCTCTCCCGCAGCTTCAGCCTTCAGTGTTTATTGAGCCAACTGGAAGCGTAATAAAATCAGTAAACACCGTACCAAGTGAAATCAATAAAATCAGCTGGAGAACAAATAATGTGCTGCTGGAGGCAGACGATTTCCATATCAAAGTAGATGGGAAAAAATATATTGCAAAGACCAACGTCAATCTTCACTCCGATTCATCAGGTGCTCCATACACAACGCTGGAAGCGATATGGGAAGAAAACGGGGTTGAGATGAGACTTTTTATGTATTTTGATCATAGGCCGGGAAGTTTCTGGAGATTGTATGAAGTTAGAACGTACAATGGTCAAAAACCAGGTGACTGGATTTTTTACAACCCTTTGGATCAATTTGGGCAGAGCATACAAAACAGCATTGGATATGCTTATATAAACAATGGAAGCTTGATAGAATTTAAGCCTTTGTCCAACAGTAAATATTCAGGAGTTATTTATTTTAGAAATCTGAGACTTCAGGCGTTTATAAATAATTCAAACGTACAAGTTACTGGAACAAAAAAAGAACCACCAGTTACGGTGCAGCAAAATTCTCAAAATGAATCCAATCAAAACGTAGATGAACTAAATAAAAAGGTAAGTAACTTAGAACAACAGCTGGTCGAATCAAAAAGGCAACAATCATCTTTTGAGGCAAGGCTTAATTCAATTGTGAATTTCATCAAATCCATATTCCCTTTCTTTAAGAATTAGAGATTTATTGTTGTGCCATTTCCGATGTGTCAGCTTTATGCCACTCCGGGAGTGTTATTCTTGCTTACAGCTTTTTTTCAGAATTCTTTTGGTATAATGCGGATGTATGCGCGTGCTTGTTGTTGAGGATGAACATAAAATAGCAAATTCTATAAAAAAGGGCCTTGAGCAGGAAATGTTTGCGGTTGATGTCGCGTATAATGGGGAAGAAGGATATGATCTTGCCAGTGTTGAAGAGTTTGATGTAATTGTTCTGGATCGTTTACTGCCAGGAATAGATGGTGTTGATATATGTAAACGATTGCGTGAAAGACAAATTCACATTCCTGTTTTGCTTCTTACCGCAAAAGGGCAGATCAATGATAAGGTGGAAGGATTAAATGCGGGAGCTGATGATTATTTAACAAAACCATTTGCTTTTGAAGAACTTCTTGCACGCATTAAGGCATTAACCAGAAGACCTAAAAATACTGTTGGATTGGTTTTAAGCGTAAGAGATTTAACGTTAGACACTCTTACTTATGAAGTAAAGCGGGGAGAAAAACAAATTGTTTTATCAAGTAAAGAATTTTCTCTGCTTGAATATTTAACCCGCCATGCAAAAAGAGTTATAACACGTGACCAGATTATCAACCATGTATGGGATTATGATTCAAATGTTCTCCCCAATACGGTTGAAGTCTATGTGAAACTTTTAAGAAATAAGATAGATAAACCGTTTAAAAATAAAAAGCCGTTAATACATACGGTTAGGGGATTTGGATACAAAATAGGATAATATAGTCAAAATTCAATTTGAATTTTTTTATCATGTTTCAATCGGCTAGACTAAAACTTGCTGCCTGGTACCTTCTTATTATTATGTCCATAAGCGTGCTGTTTAGTGCAGTTATTTATAAAGGTGCAACACTGGAGTTGGAAAGGAGCCTGCGGGCGCAGCAATTTAGAATATTTAGAGATACCCGTCCTGGCAGTTTTTCCCCCTTTAGTTTCCGTCCGCCTCCTGATGAGCAACTTGTTAACGAAGCAAAAGAAAGGATTAGACTGGTACTTGCGCTTATAAATCTTGGTATTTTAATAGTTTCTGGGGGGGCAGGATATTTTTTGGCAGGCAGAACGCTTAAACCTATCCGCGACATGGTTGAGGAACAAAATCGGTTTGTGGCAGACGCGTCTCATGAACTCAGAACTCCTCTTACTTCTCTTAGATCAGAAATAGAAGTGTATATGAGGGGGAAAAAGCATAATATAAAAGAAGCAGATACGCTTTTAAAAAGCAATCTTGAAGAGGTAAATAGTTTACAAGTTTTATCTGATGATCTTATACTGCTTGCTCAATATCAAAAAACGAATAACCCAAATACTTTTAGAGAGATCACGCTTACTGAAGTAATACGTATTGTCAGAAGAAAATTACATGCGCTTATCCAGAAGAAAAAAATTGATGTTAGAGATGAAATTAATGACGTAAAAATTATTGGAGATAAAGACAGTCTTGTACAACTATTTACTATTTTACTTGACAACGCAATCAAATATAGTCCGAAAAAAAGCACAGTTAACATAACTTCAAAGATTATTGACAACTCAGTTGTTGCGGATATTACAGATCAGGGAATAGGTATAGCAGATAAAGATATTCCGCACATTTTTGACAGATTTTACCGGGCGGATATATCACGTACAAAACAAAAAATTTCAGGTTATGGACTGGGTTTGTCAATCGCAAAAAAAATTATTGATAATCATAAAGGGACAATTTCAGTGAAGAGCGAGATTGGAAAAGGATCAACATTTACTGTTCATCTGCCACGCGTTAAAAATGATTAAATCTGTAAAATTATTCAGCATCTTTTCAGATTTAAATGTTAGTTTTAAAAAGTAGTTGTTATGCAGAACGATCGAAAAATTACAAAAGAAAAGACAAATATTGTAACAAAAGTCAAAAGGATTTTATTTAAAAGCCGCGGCAGGAAAATTGCTGTTGTAATTATTCTTCTTGTTCTAATATTTATTGGATGGAGAATGTTTGGAGCCAAAAAACAATCGGCGCAGTACCAGACTGCAAAAGTAGAAAAAGGAACGCTTATCGTATCAGTCAGCGAGTCAGGGCAGGTTGCGGTTTCCAACAGAGCAAGCGTAATAACTTCCGCAAGCGGTGTAATAAGTGAGGTTGATGTTAAAAATGGAGATACGGTTTCCGCCGGAGATGAAATAGCAGTTGTGTCGCTTGATCAGTCCGGGCAGCAAAGGCAGTCGCAAGCATACTCATCATATTTATCTGCACAATCATCGCTTAATTCTGCAAATGCTCAACTTTATAGTCTTCAGTCTGCTATGTATTCAAAGTGGAGTACATATATAAACATAGCACAAAATTCTTCTTTTCAAAATCCTGATGGTTCTGCTAATAATGCAAATCGTACGCTTCCACAATTTACAATCTCTCAGGACGATTGGTTGGCAGCAGAAGCTGGATATAAAAACCAGCAGGGAGTAATTGCCCAAAATCAGATTGCATTAAATAACGCTTGGCTTAATTACCAGGCCGCGTCCTCAATAATAAGTGCTCCAAGTGCCGGAACGATTAGTGATTTGATAATCGCTCCGGGAATGCAGATTGGAAGTTTGGCAACTTCAGCTACCACCAGTACAAGCAGCACGTCCAATTCCAGCTCTTCACAATTTATTGCGTCAATAAAAACAGAAGGAAATCCGGTTATAACAATTAGTCTTTCGGAAATTGATGTTACAAAAGTAAAAGCCGGGCAAAAAGCAACTATAACATTTGATGCGCTGACAAATAAAACCTTCACAGGTAAAGTTGTAGGTATTAACACAACCGGAACAGTTTCAAGCGGCGTTACCACATATCCTGCAAATATCGTACTTGATACGCCCAACGATTCAATATTGCCCAACATGAGCGCAACTGCCAATATTATTATAAAGATTAAAAATGATGCCTTGCTTGTTCCGTCCGGTGCTGTTCAAACGACCGGAGGACAGGCAACGGTTCGAACACTGGAAAACGGCCAGATAGTCAATGTTCCCATTGAAATAGGGGATAGTTCCGATACACAAACTGAAATTCTTTCGGGAATTTCTGAAGAAGAAGTAGTAGTTATAGGTTTTGTTTCAACATCAGAAACGCGTTCTTCAAGTTCCTCACCTTTTAGTGGAGGTCTGAGAGTGGGTGGATTCGGAGGTAGTGGTGCTGTACGAAGCACAACAGGCAGATAATTTAAAAAATTATGTATGAATTATGATTCGCCTTTCAAAAATTACAAAAATTTATACAGCGGGAGACACGGAAACTATTGCGCTATCCAACGTTTCATTTGACGTAAAAAAAGGGGAGTTTGTTGCAATCATGGGTCCTTCAGGTTCCGGAAAATCAACGCTTATGCATATTATTGGAGCGCTTGATATTCCAACAAGCGGAAAGTATGTTCTTGATGATCAAAATGTGGGAGAACTTTCAGATGACGCGCTTGCTGAAATCAGAAACAGAAAAATAGGTTTTGTTTTCCAGTCATTTAATTTATTGCCTCGCCGAAGCGCTTTGAAAAATGTTATGCTGCCTATGGTATATGCCGGTATTGCCTATGAGGAAAGAGAAGTCAGGGCAAAAAAATATTTGCAGATGGTAGGTCTTGGGGATAGATTCGATCATACTTCCAGCCAGCTTTCAGGAGGACAGATGCAAAGAGTTGCCATAGCGCGCTCTCTTGCAATGAATCCCGCAATACTTCTTGCGGATGAACCCACGGGAAATCTTGCTTCTGTCCAGGGAAAAGAAATTATGCAGATTTTCAAGAATCTTAATGATCAGGGACATACGATTGTGATGATTACTCATGAGCCGGATATCGCGCAACACGCGAAGCGGGTTATAACAATAAAAGACGGTAAATTAATTGATGACAAGCTGAATGGACATAAATACAGGAGGGCGAAAAGTTAATGACTAATTACAATTAATCTAATTATTAAATAAGCTCAAATGACAAAATAATTAAATGTAAAAAAATAAAGATTTACAAATTGATTAGTAATTAAAAATTAGATATTAGAAATTTTTAATATATGGATTTTGCCGAACTTTTATCATCTGCCTTGGAGGCATTAACGCTTAACAAACTCAGAACGTCTTTGGCAACGCTTGGAATTATTATTGGTATAGGTTCAGTTATAGCACTTGTTTCTTTAGGTCAGTCAGGCCAGCAGTCAGTTGAGTCACAGATCCAGTCCCTAGGGTCGAATTTGTTAACCGTTATGCCTGGATCGCAGTCATCAAACGGTATCAGAACTGCGGTTGGAAGTACAACAACTCTTACTTATGAAGACGCAAAAGCAATCGTAGCATCTACCCAAATTACAGAGGTTGAAAACGTTTCACCGGAACTGTCCCGCCGGGCGCAGGTTGCAACAGGTAACAATAACTCAAACACACAAATTCTTGGTATAACATCAGCTTATCAAAAGGTAAGAAATATTGTCATGAATAGCGGTTCTTTTATTTCTGAAAATGACAATATTGGACTTTCTAAAGTTGCGGTTCTGGGACCTCAGGTTGTCTCGGATTTATTCGGAGAGGGAGCTGATGTGATCGGAAAAAATATAAGAATAAATAAAATTTCTTTTAGAATAATAGGCATGACACAATCAAAAGGAGGAAGCGGTTTTCAGAATCAGGATGATATAGTTTTTGTTCCTCTTGCAACAGCCCAAAAGATGCTGTTTGGAGTAGATTATCTAAGTAATATTTCTATTGAAGCAAAATCAGCGGAAGTCATGACAAAAGCACAGAATCAGGTTGGATATTTTTTACTGGCTCGCCATAAACTGTCAGATCCAAGCAGGGCCGATTTTAGCATTCTTTCCCAAGCAGATATTTTGGGAGCAGCTTCCCAGATAACGGGAACTTTTACTGCACTTTTGTCAGGTATTGCGGCTATATCTCTTTTGGTAGGAGGTATCGGAATAATGAACATAATGCTTGTTACCGTAACTGAAAGAACACGGGAGATTGGTCTTAGGAAGGCCTTGGGTGCAAAAAAACATACAATTGTCACACAGTTTTTAGTTGAGGCCATTATACTTACTTTTGCGGGCGGAGTATTTGGTATGATACTGGGGACAGTTATATCTTTTGTTATATCTTCTTTAATTAATATGCCATTTGTTTTATCCTGGTCTTCAATTTTACTTGCAATTGTGGTGTCAGGGGGAATAGGTATTTTGTTTGGATGGTATCCCGCCCGTCGCGCAGCAAACTTATCGCCGATTGAAGCCTTACGATATGAATAAAAGTAAAAATACAAAGTTTAGGTGGAACCTGCTTTCGTTAAAACTTCGGAGGGTGAAGAGACATACTACACAGTATATTTCGAAGGGAGGTGAGTAAAAAATGAATAATAAAATATTACTAGTTATTGTGATAATAGTGGTAGCTGCAGTTGCTTTTTACGGCGGAACAGTTTATCAGAAGAGTCAAGTTTTGTCTTTTGGTGGCCAATCAAATCTTGCCAGAAGATTCGGTCAGGTCCAAGGACAGAATAACCAGAATTTTAGGCCGGTAAGAGGAGAAGTTTTAGATAAAGACAACAATTCTCTTACGGTAAAACTTGCTGATGGAAGCACAAAACTAGTTATTCTTTCCACAGGTACAACATATTATAAGTCAAGTGCTGCTTCAGCAAGTGATGTAAAGAGCGGGGAGCAGATTCAAGTATTTGGTACACAGAATTCTAATGGAAGTGTCACCGCGCAAAATGTACAGCTTAATTCGCTCCAAAAAAATAACATTAATACAAAAAAATGAAGCTCTTCTTAGAAGAAATAAATACTTGGATTAGTGCTTGCAAATAATTTCTTGCATGATAAAATCTGAGAGAATCTTTAGGCAATTATATTTTTTGATGTATTAAAGTTATGACAGGTTTGGGGGATGCGTTTATTTTGCTGATCCTGGTTGTATTGATTGCCCTATTTTTTTTTACGTTTACCAGTAAGATTGCCTGGGTTCGCTGCTTCATCCCTCCAAGGCTTAAGTACAAAGGTAACTTTGTACGTCTTTATATTCTTTCTTTAATAACTCTTGCGGCTATGACTTTGCTTTATAGGATTTTTAATGCAAAGCTTGTCAATCTTCCCGATCCTGTTTTTCCTTATTTATTTTATATTCTTGTACTGGCAATTATATTCAAAGTCAGAACTGCTGCCCTTACAGCCGTTTTGTCTTTTTTTCTGATTGTTTATTATATTCTTATACCAAAATACAATTTCTATTCCTCTTCTTTTAATCAAGTCGTAGCTTTAACTCTGGCTGGTTTAGGATTAAGCTTGTTGATCGGTTCCATAATCCGCAATTTTCAGCAGAAAATCCTAAAACAAAAAGAAGAACTGGAATTGCTGGTTCGCGCGCGTGATCAATTTACCTCAGTTACCGCACATGAACTAAAAGTCCCTCTGACTACTATAAAACTGTACTCTCAGCTTATTGATAAAAAGTATAAAGGCAAAGAAAAAATAGATATAAGTAAACTTCAGGATTCGGCAAAAGCTATAAACGAGGAAACTGATAAATTGTTGAATATGATTAATGACCTGCTTGATTTTTCCAGAACTCAGCGCAATAAATTGCAAATTAAACCCGAACTCTTAAATCTGGTTCCCTTGGTTCGCGAGCGGATAAAAGTGATGCGTGGGGTTTATCCCGACCATAAATACGTTTTTATTTTATACGTTAAAAACGCGATAATTTATGCGGATCATTTGTCTGTTGAAAGAATCTTTACAAATCTTCTTACTAACGCCGCAAGATATTCTTCTTCTCAAAGCAAAATAACTGTGGGTCTAAACAAAAAGAAAAAGCATTATACCGTTACGGTGAAAGACCAGGGTATTGGAATAGAGAAAAAACTGCAGAACAAAATTTTTGATCCTTTCTATCAAGGGCAACATGGGGGGCAAGGTTTGGGATTGGGCTTATATATAGCAAAGACACTTACAAAGTTAAACAAAGGTGAAATTTGGTTTAGATCCAGATTTAAAAAGGGTTCAACTTTTTATGTCAGTTTTCCTATGGCTGAAAAACCCAAAGAGCAGAAAGAACAGTTAAATTCAATATTTTTAACTCCGATCAAATCGAAGCCTTGATTTAACTTCTTCTAAATTTGATATATCTTTAATTTTTTCAATATAATTTAAAGGGATGCGGATTTTAAGAAAATGAAGTTTTCAAGGCTCAAGATTTACCATGGTTTTTAATAATTCTGCTGACCACCTGTAAACATTATAGTTATTTACTACCTCACGTAATCTTTTCATTCTCTTTGTCTGTTCGGACTGCATCATGCTAAGTGCCTTGTGGATATTTTCTGCAACCTCTTCAGTATTATAAGGATTTACTATTAGAGTGTCTTTTAGCTCTCTTGATGTGCCTGCAAACTGGCTTAAAATAAGTACCCCTTTTTCATCATTCCGTGCCCAAATGAATTCCTTTGAAACAAGGTTCATTCCGTCATGAAGCGATGTAACAAGGCATATGTTTGCGATTTTGTAGAATTTGTTAATTTCTTCATGTGAATGGTGTTTTTTAAGAAAAATTATCGGTTTCCAGTCTCCTTTACTAAACTTTGTATTTATTCTATCTATCTCTCCCTGCACCTGCTGGGCGAACAGCTGATATTGGGGGATCATGCCACGGCTGGAAGGCGCAACCTGTACAAAAGTAAAATGTTCGCAGAATGCGGGATTGGTTTTAAGAAAATATTCTATTGCCCTTAAGCGCACCGGAATTCCTTTAGTGTAGTCAAGTCTATCTATTCCTACACCTATGTATTCAGTTTTAATACCAAGTTTTTTCAGCAATTCCTGCTTATCGGTATCATTAAACCCGTCTTTTCCTGCTCCATCAGTTGGAACGCTGATCGGAAAGGGTTTTACAAAAGATAAGTGATTCCCCTTTTGTATAGCAAATTGCTCAAGATTAATTAAGGCTTCAAGCTCTTTTCCAACCGTGTCAATAAAATTATTGCAGTGAAGTTGTGTATGGAATGCAATAAGATCCGCGCCCAGCATTCCATCTAATAATTCTTTACGCCATGGACATATTCTGAAAGATTCTGAACTTGGCCACGGTATATGCCAGAATATTGCAATTGTTGCATCTGGTCTTGCGTTTTTGATCATGCGGGGAAGAAGCGCAAAATGGTAGTCCTGTATAAAGATTATGGGTTTATAAATACCTTTAATTTCAGAAAGTATAACTTCCGCAAATTTTCCATTTACTTTTTTATAATCTTCCCAGTTTTCTTTTCTGAATATAGGTTTTGTATGAGCGGTATGGTATAAAGGCCATATTCCTTCATTGGCAAATCCGTTATAGTATCCGTTTTCTTCTTCTTTTGTAAGCCAGACTCTTTTCAGTGTATACTTGAGGTCATCTGGCGGCACACTGATTTTTGAGTCTTTATCAACCACCATGCCGTCTCCGCGTCTCCCGATCCATGCGCGATCCACATGCCTCCACACGCACGCATAAGCGGTTCAATTCCGGTTGCCATTCCGCTTGCGGGCTGAAAATAAGTTATCTGGTTATTTAATTTAGTATGAATATATGGCTCCCTATTGGATACAAGAAATACAGTTCTTCCTTTCAGTACGCTTTTTGTAAATTCTTTAAGCCTTTCGGCTGTCCAGGGAGAATCAAGTTTTTCCAGTCTAAGTCGCGCTTCATAACTTGCGGTACGCCCCGCGTCTAAGAGACTTTTATTAATTTTACTTACTTAATTAATTAAGGGCTGAAAAATAAAGTGGCCGTTAAAAGATAATGAATTCTGGTCTATTTTTCCAATGCGGGCTTTTTTAATAAGCTCTACCAGATAAATTATTGGCCGGGAAAAAATCCAATGAGTCATTAAGATTAAAGTTAAAGATATAATCAAAGAGTATATGGCAAGATGCATCATATTATCTTTCCAGACATCTTGAAGTATAGTATCAATGTAGCTTGCGTCTTGAATGGTTATAAGCGCCCCCGAAATCCGGTTAGAGGAGGATGCAAATTCACTATGCAAAGGTATTGCCAAAAGGTATAGGTTTTTATTGTTATATTGAATAAATTCATCCGTATTTTTGTTTTGCCTCATAGCCTTAATTGCAATAGTTTTATAATCTGGAAAACCGGAGGGAAACTCTAAAGATTTTAGCGTGATTTCGTTTTTACTGTCGTATATCACTATGCCTTTTGCTTTTTCCTTATCAATAAATTGTTGTGCTATCTGTTTAATTGATTCACTTGAGGCATTTGGGTAATAAGGTTCTATTACATCTTTTAAGCTTTCTGCGATTAATATGGAAGTATATTGTAGGTCTGTTTTAAGGATCTGTTCTTCCTGTCGTGTTTGTCTTTCTGTTAAGAGTACAACCACAAAACTTACAATTATCAAGATAGAAACTATGGCTATAATAAATTGTTTCATGTGCTAGAAAATGTATTTGAAAAGGTCAATTATACCATACCAACATAATATAAAAATAATATATCTGAAAGAAATCTGTTAAGATATGGGGTTTATCGATTGTTGCCTTTGGCCTGGGCAAGAGTACTTGCGGCAACTTGTTTTGGACAGAATCCGCCATTTTTGCTCATTATCCGGCAACTATATTCTACCTCTTTCTTCCTGTCGAGCCTGGAATTATTAAGAATTTTATCTTTGCAAAATATTGTACCTTTATCTCCCTCAGCCCTAAACCAATCACCAATTCCGGCCATTGCCTGGCCGCAGAGTAAATTTACTTTTAGCGCAAGTTCGCGCGCTTCTTTATAATTCATGCTTGTTTAATAAGGCCTTTCATGGAATCTTACAATACAGGTTTATATATTGTCAAATCAATCAAATTTGACTTTTAATATTAAAAGTATTATATAAATATTATATGGTTGCTGTGGAACAACAAGGCGCAAAAGCAGGTATAGCTAGTACGAATGAGTTAATAAGACAAATGGCTGCTTATGATGTATTCAGTCTTGAAGCATCATCTAGCGCGGCTTTAGTTAAAAGTCAAAGACTTCTTGCAAGAAGGGCAGAGCAGTTGGACGAAAGGGGAGGGTTTAGCGAGCAGACGGTGAGGAAGGGAACAGAAGAAGAAAAGGAAAAACTTTTGCCCATACCGATTCCACAAACTCACAAAAAGCAAAATGGTTCCGGCAGCAGCTCTTCTTATTTCCTTTCTGTCTCAGGAAAAATGTTAAAAGGAAGAATTGTAGATTTTAATGGTTGTCAGGCAGTGAGTGGACTAAGACAAGTTTCAGAAGGAGAAATGATTGAGAATGCAAAATATGCGATAGGCGCAATTGTTCAGGCTTTGAAGGATATCGGACAAAGAGAAGAAAACGGAGTAGAAGTTCATTCCAACGGAAAGGGCAAAAGATAAATACTTATAAAATTCGATATTTTTCTAAAACTTCTCAAAATAGTTGATTTTTTCACTCCAAAATAATATTATGCTTGTATGGCTTCAGATAAAGAGCTTACTTCAAGGCAACGTGAATACCTAGAAAATGTGAACATAGGTATTCCAACCGTAGGTGAAGTGGAAAAGGCGATGGGAGAAATTCCTTCAGGATCTTCCTCTCAATACTGCAGATATATTGAAGAAGCAGGTTTCCCAGAGTTTAGGCCGCAGTTTTATAACGGGAGAATAGAAGCGGCCATTGAGTTAAGACAAACTGGCAAATATAGCTGGTCACAGATTGGGAGAATGCTGAAATTCAAAAATCCCTGGGGCGTTTACCAATCAGTGAAACAATATCTGGGCGGAAACAATATCCAAAAATTAAAAAGAGAAGGAAACGGAAGCGGTTAATCATGGCAAAGACAAAAAAACAATTAGAAAATGGGTTTGCAGTAAACAGGCTATTAATAGAATACTTAAAAAATCTTCATGAGATGCAAGCGGTAACAAAAAAACCACCTATGAAAATTGATGATTCAACCGTTACGCTTTACAGTGGGAAAACGAAAGTTTTTGAAATAAATCTTTTTGATGTTATTGTTGCAGAGAAAAGTTTTGAAAATAGAATTAATTTAGTTGATTTTGACAGTGATAGGAAAAAATATAACGTTGATAAATTTTCTTGTTTTCTTAGTAATATTTCCAATAATTTTGTAAGATTAAATCACTTGGGAATTAGCTTTAATTGTGAAGATCTGGATAATGAAGTTGAACATATAAAATCTTCTGTTTTAAGGAATTCTTTAAAGCTTTTTGAAGAAGAATCAAATGATTTTACCCAAAGATGGCTGTTTATCGGAAACGTTTCCAACTGGAAAAACTCATTATTTGAAATAGTCTTAAACAAAAGAAACAAAGATATAAATTTCTGGATTCCGCATTTTCAGATTGACGTTGATACTACTTTAACAATTGAGCAGATTAGAAAAATAACAAATAAAGTTTTTGGGCCGGGATTTATAAAATGGGAACTTGATGTGCCAGACTATGGAGTGGTTCTGGCAATGGGAATTCTGGAAAATATAAACGGCACAAAAATAGCGCTTGGGATTGGAACAAATCTCAGAAATACAAAATTCCATAGAGAAGAATTGCTTAAGCTTGTTATATAAAAATTCCCTCAAAATAGGTTATAATTCCACTGATATGCTCTCAAGAGAAACAGAAGGTAATCCGCCTCCGGTAAATTTGGAATTTCTGAATGTTCATAAGCCCTCAATTGAAATAATTAAAAAATTAAGAACAGAAGGTTCAATACGGGCAGGATCACCTTATTGGTGGAGCACGGATTTTGTCCCTGACCCAAGAGAATATATGCCTTTTGAGCAGTTCAGAAGCAGGCTTGTTCCGGTAGAAAAAGACGGAAAAACTTATTTTCATCTTTACACTCAAAAGGCAGTTCCAATGACTACAGTTACTTTACCGATTGAAGGAGAAGATTTAACTTTTATGGTAACTGCAAGACCGTATCGGTTGGATTCAAAAAATTTGGTTGATTGTGGTGATCTTACAGATAGATTTTTTGATAGATCGTTTTCAGAAATAGCGGAAGATATAGAAAAATACCATGGAACGATTATGCAGCTTCACTGTCTTCCTCATGTCCGTGGGCTTTTTGTGGGAGCTGGTGGAAATCATATATTTTGGTATCCGGACAGAAACATTTCATTTATTGAGAAAATAGAGGATGCTTTAAAAAAGCAAAACTTGAATTTCATACAACCGGCTGGTTATTCAGGAGCAGGGAGAGTTGAGTTAAGTTATGCTAATGCTCACGAGGAACTGACGCAAAAAAAACTTATTGCCGGCAGGACTGCTGTTAAAATCAATTTTCCCCACGAAGAGGTTTCTGCTGATGAATTTTTGGATTACCAAAAAACAGAAGGAGACTTAGTTCTTTGCTATCCTTTGCGGTTGCCAACAATCAACGAAACTATACCGCTTGCGATTGCAACCCGTACTCATGCAACAAGTCATAAAAAAGCTCCTGTTGTTTTAGGAGTGTCAGCCGGAACAGATAGATATTTGGAACAGATGCGAGCGATTTGGAGAATTAAAGACAGAAATTTTGCGGAAAGAATAAGTGATGCCATATCTTCCGATTTCAAGTTTCCTGTGGATACAGTTTTTTTTGACCCTCACGCAAAAGTGCAGTATAAAAGAGTGTCTCTGCGGATTTAAAAGCGTATTTGAATTGGAATGTCTATCTTCCAGAAGAAACTATTTGCCCAGCTTTCCCAGCGAGATTTACAAATATTTCTCTTATTCGTGATGGAAGAGGAAGGGGAATTTCTGGACTTTTAACACCAGAACTTGTAGTGGGTAGAGTCTCCGGCGCCAAACTCTGAACTTTTTCTTGTCTTTGTCTATCATGTAATATTATATTTTGCGCAAGCGCCGCGGCTATTGTTGGGTGCGCGTCTGCGCATTCTCTGGCAGCTTTTACTACTTTTCCAAAACATATATCCCCATGACGATAATTTAAGTTTAAATATAATCCGTTTACATCAATATTGCCGATCTTGAGGGTTCCAAGTCTTTCTGTTGAAAAATTTCTTTCCTGCGTTGACATAAATTATATTATATTTAGCAAAAACATCTGCCTTAGTCAATGGTTATGCTGTCTTGGCTTTTTTTAGAGTTATATAGAGTCATAGAAAAATTATTTTTTTTTAGCCTCAGCCGAAGATCTTGTTACGGAGCGCGGATTTAAACTTTTTACCACAAATCGCAGTATATCAGCAGTAGGTTGAGAATTGTGGAAGTCCACTGGTACAGGATCTGAATTTTCGGTTACCCGGCCAAAACAAATATCTCCCTGATCATAATTTTGAGAGTCAGACTCAGAATCAAGGGGATAAGATAAAGATATGAATGACTGGTCGTTCCATTTAAATTGACCATCAGGCTGAAACCTTCTGCTTATTTCAAGAGTCTTAGAGATACCAGTGATTCTGATTCTAACTCCTATTGCAAGATCCCCCGAAGAAAAAACTACAATATTTTCATGTACTCTGGTATCCTTTGGGGTATCGGTATCAAATGGTTTTCCGGTTTTCTCAAGTTCCTTTTGAAACTCCGGATTATTTCCTAAATTTTTAAGAGCTATGTCCATTAATTTTCCCGCGTAATGAACATTTTCTCCCCGCGAGAAAGTACCATTTTCCTGCAACTGTAATGTTTCACCTTTCTGACCCATGGCGTAATTTTACACATTATAAGATACACTGTCAATAGCGTACCAACCGTTTAAAGAAATGCCCGTTAATCAATAAATTTCTTACAATGACTTTACCTTTAATTTATTTTTTTCTTACTTTCCTGTCTTAAAATTTACCCTTTAACCAAATGGTTATTGTTTTTTAAAGATAATTAATTTATGAAAGAAAGACTGGTGAATGCCAAGCAGGTGAGAAGCATCTTGAAACAAATAGACGGCGCTCCTAAGTCTTTATATGAAGTTTCCCCAAATCAGGTATTCAACATTTCTCTTAGATTAAAAGACCAGATAAAAGAAGCTGGTCCTCTTGCATTTTTAGATTCTGTTTCAGAAACAGCTCATCAGGACGCAAGACGTTTAGCAAGTAAAGCAAATAAAGTGCAGCAGAGAGTAGACCAGATAATGCAGGACAATCAGGATAAAATTGCGTCTTTAGATGAGAAAGAAAAAGAAGATTTAGGAAGAGTAACGTTTGATGTCTTGCAAATACAAAACCGCGCAAAAGCGGGCTTATTAAGTTATTTTGTAAGAAAAGGTTTTGTAAACTATGCGAATCATTTGAGGCAAGACGGCAGCATAGATGTTGAAAAATTGCAGCAATCAGAAGCATTTCAAAATAATGACAAGATGCGTGCTAAACTTCAGTCTCTTGAGGAATATAAGTTAAGTGAAGGAAAGTTAAAAAAATTGAAAAAAGAAAAAACAGTTTTGGAAGATAGACAAACTTCTTCCGTTGATGTGTCTGCACAAACAGATGGTTTTTCAAATGAAGACAGCCAGCCTGGAAACTCAGAAGTTATGGAAGATTTGGTAAATCAAAGCAGTGAAGATGAACAGGTTGAAGATTTTGCTTGGCCAGGGGAAACGGACGACTTTTCTAACGTCCCGCGTAAAATTCCCGAAGTTATTGTGTACCAGTCTGATAAAAACAGACGAGGGGATACGGAAGATGAGGGTTTTGTATTTGGTGATCGTGAAGAGAGAACTGAAAAAGGAGTTAAAGTAAAACGTGTAAAAGGAGTTCTTCTGGATGCAAATGGAGAAGAAGTATTTGAATCCGATAAACCTGAAGTTAAGGCAAAAAAAAGAAAAGATCGTGCTGCGGTAGCAGGCGTGGTTATGACCGCAGTAGGGTGCGCTACGGGTACAATTTTTCTTTGCAAACAAGTTACCAGCCATTTTGCATCTGGAAGCGTGCCTGTTGCTGCTGGGGAGAGCAGAAACATAGAATCAATTGTTCCTCCGTCTGATTTTCAACTGGTTCCTGATAAAAAGGCATATCCTACCCCCACTACAGAGGGATCTTCTATTAACAATAGTATGTCACGCACGGATTCTGTTCCAGTAAGCTCAGATAAAACTGTTGAGGTTATTTCTCCAAAATCCATACCTCAGACCGGAAATATTCCTAACGATAGTATGGTCAAAGCAGGAATAATAGGATTGGGAACTTTACTGGTAGGTATAGGTAAACGGCTAAGGCGTAAAGGTTAAAGGTTTTACTTTTTCTTGGAGTGATCTTCTTCTTTATCTTTTTTCCTTCCATGCCCGTTTTGCAGGATAAATTCAAGGTCGGCTTCCTCCTTAAGTGTTAGACGGGGATATTCTTCAGGTACTCTGATGTGTTGCAGACGAATTTCCTGCAAAAAAGATTCGCTTGGATGTTTTACTCCAAGCCGTTTTGAAATTTCGTGAGCTTTTGCATCTGGAACAATTTCAGGCCCTATTTTTACAAGGTGAAGATTTGGTTCTTTACCTTTCTGGCTTTCCGAACGTGTGGTTAAATTCCTAATTGTCCATTCAGGAGGCAGACCTTTCCTTGCTTTTGGAATAAGAGACTGAAGATAAGGCAACAAAAGCATTGATGGCATTTTTTTAGTCCCTTCCCAAGCTTTTCTAATGATTTCTATTACCGGAATATCAGGTTCATCTTCTAAAGGTAAAGCATCTAATAGTCTAACCAACTGAGGGAATGCAACTATTGCAATATGGCCATCAGGTAAAAGAAAAGATTTGTTATCAAGAGGCTGCTCACAAGTAGTTGCTGCAGCAGGTTCAATGGTTGTTTTAACTTGTGGTTCAGAACGTGAATTTACGTAAGTTGGGAGTGCTGATGGAGAATCTAACGCGTCCTGGACTCTGAAAAGTAATTCAGCGTCGCCGTTTACTATTACTTTATTGCCATCGGTTAAAACAGAACCTTTGAATTTACTTGCTGCTTCCTGCATCCTCCCTTTAACCGAAGAAGGCAATTCTTTACTTAAAGTCATAAATAATAAAAAGTAATATTTGATTTATATCAGAACATTAGTATTAGTTGCAAGTGCTAATTAGTTG
>MFNJ01000012.1:3860-14580 GCA_001782015.1 Candidatus Levybacteria bacterium RIFCSPHIGHO2_01_FULL_36_15 | reverse complement strand
TAATCCAGTTAGATTATGATTTATAATATAAACAATAGCGTTCTACTTTTATGTTCGTCTTGAGCTGATTGTTATTATTTGCATAATACTTGCTGATTAATTAAAATATCGTTTATGGAAAACCCCTTTATTGAGGCAAAGTACCCTATAGACTTTAGGGAAGATGATGCCAAAAAACTTGGTGAACAACTTAGACACAGACATTCCGTGGATTTGGTAGGCATGAAAAGAGTTGGTATCAGTAATTTCCTGCGTTTTTTTCTCTACAACAATAAAATTGTGAGTACCTACATAAATCACGGTGAGAAACACGTTTTTATTCCGGTTGATTTAAACGACTTGATAGAAAAAGAAATTTTTCCCTTCTGGATACTTACTTTTAAAAGAATAGTTGATAAGGCGGAAAATCTTTCTTTTCTTGAACTGAAAGTCAAAAAATTCATTGCAAGACTTTTTTTGGATTCAATTCAGACAAAAGACCCCTTTTTAACACTTGATGGAATAAGAAGATCTTTAATTGAAATATCAAAAGTAGGAGTGTTTCCCACAATTTTTTTTATAAGATTTGACAGGCTGAAAGACGCGGTAACACCGGAATTTTTCAATAATCTACAGGGTCTAAGAGATGCGACTGCTCAAAAACTTTCCTATGTTTTTACAAGCTACAGGAGTTTAAATGACCTTGTTCCATCAGTGTTTACTAAAGGATCAACTACCATTTTTACCCAAACAACCTATATTAAGCCTGCCAGTTATAAAGATATTTCCATGATATTCAATACCTTCAAAAGGCGCTACCAACTTACTATTGAAAAAGAAACTGAAAATGAAATATTAAGTTTAAGCGGAGGACATGTGCAATATCTGCAGCTTTCCCTGATCATTCTAAAAGAACTTCTTCAGGCAAATAACGTAACGCATAATAATATAAAAGAGGCAATACTACAAGACGAAAGGATTAATCTTCAGTCTGAAGAATTATGGGAAAGTTTGAGCGAAGAGGAAAAATCAGTCCTTCTTGAGACGCAAAGTGAAAAGGCATCAAAAAAAGACCATAAAACAGGTGCAAACTATCTTTGGGACACAGGATTTATTGAAGTAAATGGAAAAAATAAGATTTTCAGTCCGATTTTTGAATCCTTCCTTAAGAGTAAAAATAAGTCTCTCACAAATTCCGGAAATTTGGATTTTTCAAAAAAAGAGAATATGCTCTTTGGCTATCTTAGGGGAAATCTTGGTCAAATTTGCGATAGGGAGAAAATAGTAGAGATTGTTTGGCCGGAGTATGAAGAGTTGGGTGTATCTGATTGGGCAATTGACAGGCTCGTAGCAAGAGTCAGAACCAAACTTAAATCCAGAGAGAACCCGTATGAAATTGTGACGGTAAAAACGAGGGGATACAAACTGTTGGAAAAATAGCAAATACCCAGATCAGCAACTTAATTCTTTATTTTTTCTCCGTGTTGAAAAGCGGTCCGACTATCTGGATGTTGGCAGGCGCTCTTAAATTGAACCAGTCTTCAAATTCGGAACCATCAAAAGATTGTGTTCCCCCGTCTCCGGAGATATTAATGGATGTAGTCTTTCCGGAACCAAAATCTGCGTTTACAGAAATATCAGTGACGTTATTAAAGGGAGTTATACTCCTTGATCTTAACTCTGATTTCACTCTATCTTCATTCCAGACTTCTCCTCCATAAGGGTGAGGTTTATCTGTTTGATAAAAATGATCTTTGGTTGAAGAATCCGCTCTTGCGAGTAATATTACATTAACCATATCAGCGACTTCTTCAGATTTTAACCAGGCAGTATTATTATATGAAGCTCTTGAACCCCAGTCACAGTAGAACCAGGGAGATTCTTTGTCATATGCTCTTTCGTTTAGTTCAGAAAAACTGCCCGGATTTCCTCCTGATCCATCAAATTTACCTAAATTACGAACATATCCTCCATGTGTTGATGCATACTGTGTATATCCTGGATTTCCTCCATCCATCAAAACCCATCCGGTGGTTGCATTTACAGCTTGTTCCCAATTTCCGCCTTTTGGTTCAGGCTTAAAAACTTGACACTGTTCTGATGTGCAAATCTGCTTTGAGCCGTTACCTGTTACATTCAGAGCATATGTTCTTGCTGCTACAGCTTGGGCCTTAAGGACTGCAAGATTATTGTCTGTCCAAGAATCTGGAACTTCGTAAATTCTTTTGACATATTCTTCTATTGATCCTGACCATCCGGTAGTTGTTGAAATTTGCACTCCTTGATCATAGTCTCTTTTCAGGGTCATGCTTGGATAGTACGTCTGTAATATTTGTTCTTCGTTTTGTCCGCTTTTTGCTCTTCCCCAGGCTCCATACTGATTTAATCCGTTTCTATGCGGCGCGCCATATGTAAAAAATGCAATTCTGGGAGAGAATCCAGGGTCAATATTTCTGTCATCAATACATCCTCTGGTAGAGGTTCCGGCTGATCTTGGAATATTCAAACTTCCCAGTCTTTTTGCAATAATTTCCTGCTGTTTTGCAGAAAGTTGTGCTATTTCACTTGATAAAGAAGCTTGATATTTTTTTGCTCCATCAACCACTTTTTGCAAATCCTGTTTTTCAACCGCAAGCTTTGCCTTAATAACCGATAATCTTTGTTCTTCATCTTCAAGTTTTTTCTTCCTTTGCTCAAGCGAGGTAATAGTTACTGCAATATTTGTAATAATTGCTTTGTCCCGTTCCGCGCCTCTTTTCTGATAAACTAAGAGCCGGGTAATAATTGATGCGTTCTGTGCAGATGCAAAGATAGACAGAGGTGAAAAAGAATATGTTTTTATATAGTAATCTCTTACTGTTTTGTTAAGTATGTCCTGCTGTTTTGCCAAGTTTTTATAGCTCTGGTCTATATTTTTTCTTTTAGTTGCAATATCCTCTTCAATAAAGCTCACTCTGTCTTCAACATCGCTTATTTGTTTTTTCATGTCTTTTATTTGAGATTCCAATGGTGCTGTTGCTTGTATTGACATATTCAAAGAACGCTGAAGATCATTGATTTGTTTTGTTATATCGTCCAACTCATCGGAATAAATGATTTTTGGAGAAACAGTAATGAAAAAAATAACGCTTAAAATTAAACATAAAAAGGAGGAAATTTTTCTCATGTAGGATCCATTATAGCAAAAATAGCCTTATTAATTTAAGCAAAGCTCGATCGATTTTGTGTTAATATATTCATATGTTAACTAAAAAAGATAAGAAATGGCTGAATCACTTGTCGGATCAACATAAAGTAAAAATAGTGCCATTTAATCCAAAAGTAAAAGAGATTTTTGAGAAACAGAAAAAAGAAATACAATCTATTTTAGGAGAAAATATTTTAGTAATCCATAAAGGCGCAAGCAACTTGGGAATTTCAGGAAAAGGGGAAATTGACGTTTATGTTCCGGTGGGTTCAGATGAATTCAGTTATTTTCTTGAAAAATTGATACAAGAGTACGGAAAGCCCGGAAGTCTTTATGCGAGTGAGCGGGCAAGATTTAACCGCAAGTTAGAAAATACGGATATTGAAATATTCTTAATTAACAAAGATTCTTCTGATTGGACGCGCGCAATTGTTTTTGAAGAATATCTTAAAATTCACCCTAAAGCATTAAAAGCATATGAAAAACTTAAAGAAGAGGCAAACGGGTTGAGTATGAGAGAGTATTACAGAAGAAAAATAGAGTTTATTAACGAAATTATTGCAGAAGCTTCCAAAAAATAATTGTTCATTTAACGATTTTAGAATCTATCTGTTTTTTAAAAAATTCTTGATGAAATTTTGTACGCCGTTATTTTGATAAGAAGGAATAATAAGATCGGCAATCGCTTTCAAATTTTCGTTCGCGTTTTCTGTTGCCACCTTATATCCGCAGGCTTCAAGAAGAGGAAAGTCATTGTATCCGTCTCCTATGCCAATTATTTCTGTTGTTGAGATACCAAGCATTTTAGCCACTTTTAAGACCGCTGCGTTTTTATTTGCAAGAGCCGCCGTCACATCCCAGCTTTTCCCAAGAGGGGTATTTGATTTTGTAATGTGAAGATCGGAGAACATTTTTAATAGATTCTTCAAAGTGTATTTCATCCTTGAAGTTTCCAATATTTTGTGTTCCTACTTTGGGAATATTGCTAAGTTCTAAATGATCGAGTTTTTTAATTGAAATATTTCTGATTCCTTTCATTTCTTCTCCGTTTTTTGTATAGATAAAATTCCCTTTTTCAATATAATAAAATATTTGATTCTTTTTAAGAAATTCCTGGAGTTTGTTTATTTCCTTATTTGGGATAAGCTCTTGATGTAATACTTTTTTGTTGACAGGATTAATTATCTCTGCTCCTCCTCTTGTTATTTGGGGAGTTTTTAAATTAAGAATGCGGCAAGCTTCTTCTATTGGTCCAACAAAAGATCTGCCGCTTGCGATCGAAAAATAAATTTTGTATTTGCTCAAGGACTTGATTGCATTCTGGACAGGGAAGGGGATTTTTAACTGCCTGCCTACAAGCGTACCATCAAAGCCACAAACAATTGCTTTGTATTTTTTGAAATTAGTTTTTTGCACAATTCAAACTCCGTTAATTTTGTGGGCCAGCTTGGATTCGGACCAAGGACATCTACTTTATAAGAGTAGCGCTCTACCACTGAGCTACTGGCCCCCCCATCTTTACATGCGATTTATTATAGCATAAGAAAAATTCAATTTTAAATCTAATATTGACTGGACTTATTAGAAGGGATGGTGGGGAATGGTGTAGTAAAAAGATACTGATAGTTAACATTAATATTCGTCTTTGCGTTTGTGCAGTTGGTTTTAGTTGAAAAATCAATACAAAACTCATAATCTTGACTTTCTCGAAGCTCTCTATAAAAATAAGGTAGTTTAGTTTTTGGATCAGACGGAATACTCTTGAGATACTTAGGAACCAGCTGATATAAGTTTTCTGGATATCGCCCGTTTTCAATTAAATATGCCTCAAGAGCGTACCTGACAGAGACTTGGTCTTGCATTCTTTTGGCATCATTTGCTTTATTAATTTGAGCAGAAGGATTGATCGCGATTAAAGCAATAGTTCCAAGAATTGTTAAGGGGATGATAATGCCACCCAGTACAGCAACTAAAGCAAAAACAGTTCTGGATTTTTTAGCAGGCACAAAAGTAAATTGTCCTTTAAGCATTCTTAAGCTGTCATAAAGCAGAAAAGTGTAAATAACAATTAATGGAGTAACGACAAAGTAGGTAATAAGGCTAAAAATAAAATTCAGAAACGTAAGTTTTAAAAGTTGGATAATAAGATTTGGAATTACTAAGATTATAATAAAAAAAACCATTATAAAAATGTACCGCCAAAGTACTCCCCACCAATGTCCTTCAACATACTCCCTGCTTTTCAGAAGGGCATTGAGTCCGCCAGTATCTTCCAGAATAAGAATGTAGGCAGCAAACATAAACCAAATTATAAATATAATTCCAGGAATAAGAAGGAGCATCAATCCTCCAGTTACCACTAAACCAAGTAGAAATAATGTCCACCAGTAAGGAAGAATTTTACGCAAAGCTTTTTTATAAGATTGTCTGATTCCAATATTTTCTTTATTATTTTTTATTGTATAGAGTAGCGCTATTTGTGACCAACTAGCAATAAAGATATAAGCCAGGATTGAGAGAATATAAAGGATTATAAAAGGCAGCATTGTTTTCAAATCGAGAGGTGGCATAATTGGTACTCCTGAAGGTTCAGGGCTTGGTTTGTTGGCGAAAATGAGGCTGCCAAATGCAAGAAGACCCGCTAATACAAAAAGGATAAGATAAGGAATAAAAGGTATCGATAAAATCCCTGAAACGGTCCAGAATCTTTGTTTTAGAATCTGCCAGGCATTTGCCAGAAGTTCCGTTGCTGCCGGAAGAGAAGTAATAGAAGGTGTTTGGGTCTGCGGCGGTTGCGATTGTTCTTGTAAAGGCGGAGAGATTATGGACGATACAAGGCTGAAAGCTTCTTCAATGTCTTTTTGATCCCATCCGTTTTCTGTCAGCATCTTTGTTAAAGATATCTGATCTATTCCTTGACCAAACTGATATTTGATAAAATCTAATAATTCCCGAGTTACCACAACACTATTATCTTATAAATTATTGTTGAGGAAAGTCAATGATAACAAGTTTATACACTATTCAGGCCGCTACTGCCTTCGGGGCCTTTAAGTTCAGGGGGCATATTTGCCGGAAGGTCTCCAAATACTTCAAACAGCTTTGCGCGCTTTGCAATTTCTTGCTCAACCAGTTCTCGGGGTTTGCCGTATCTCAAGCGTGAAAGTTCTCTAACCAGTTCCGCAACTCTTGGGTTTTCCATTTTCTTTTCTCTTGAGAGATCTCTAGTCAAATCCATAGAGAAAGGAACAACAGGTTCTCCTTTTATCTGCGTTTTAACAAATGCATGCCGGGCCTCAACATTTATAAGATCAGCTTCACCAAACGTTGGCTGGAATTCGTGTTGCAGATAATTTGCATCTGTAACTCCAACTCTGAATGAAATAATAGTTCCTACATTTCCAAAGACTGCATTTTTAATTTCCTCCTCCATTTGGCCTGTGAACTGGTTTGCAACTGTTAAATTCAATCTGTATTTTCTGGCTTCGGACAAAATCTGGGCAAAATCCGGTGTGGCAAAATTTTGAAACTCATCAACATACAAATAAAAATCTCGTCTTTTATCTTCAGGAATATCTTGCCTACTCATAGCAGCTACCAGAATTTTTGGAACCAAGATAAGTCCCAGGAAGCTGGAATTTTCTTCTCCTATTTTTCCTTTGGCAAGAGATATTAAAAGAATTTTCCCCTGGTCCATTACCTCTCTAAGATTAAAGGAACTTTTGCTTTGTCCTATGATGTTTCTCATCATTTTATTGGTTACAAATCTACCGAATTTTGAAACAATATAGTCAAGAACTTCAGATTTATGGAAATCTGAAGTTTGAGCAATCTGGTCCGTCCAGTAACGCCTGATAATGGGATCCTGCACTTTTGGTAAAAGTTCCTGTACAAAAGTTGGATCAGTGAGTGCTCTCATTACCTCAACGAAAGTATTTCCTTCTTCGCTCATAACTGTAAGCATTGCGTTTCTTACCGCATGTTCAAACCTTGGTCCAATAATACCCGTTTGATGAGGATCAAATAGCTTGTACATGAGTCCTATAATGGAGGCAACTATTAGGTGTTTTTGTTCCTCGGTATGTGCTTCAAGCATGTTAAGGCTCATTGGCCTTTCTGTATCTGAGGGGTCAAACAGAATTACGTCTTCAGCGCGTTCCGGCGGGATAAGAGGAAGTATTTTATCAATTGTGTCATGCGGGTCAATAAAGCAGACGCCTTCACCATTTTTTATATCCTGCAAGATCATATCTTTAAGAAATTCTGATTTTCCGGTACCAGTTTTTCCTATTATATACATGTGCCTTCTTCGATCATCCTGCTGTATGTGGATTGGTTTTGTAATACTTCTGTAAACGCTTTTCCCGATATAAAGGCCGCTGGTTGGAATATCTGCCGGAGGAGGCGCCGTTCGGGCGTTAAGCCATTTTATATGGGGGGTTTCAACGCTTTTGTTAGGAAAATGAAATACGGTAGCAAGTTCTTCCGTTGTAAGAACTGATCCGCTCCCAAAAAGCGGCAAATATCTGTAAAGAAAATCCGTCATAAATCTTCCCCTGTTGTAAAACCTGAGCTTTTCTTTTTTGAAAGAATTGTAGGACGTAAATTGGCTGAATGCGCTTGCGATATTTGTAAGATGCGCGTCTGCAGATTCCCTCGTTGATGAAACAACAACAACTCTTATATAAGTTTCAAAAGCAGGTTTTGTGAGCTTCTGGTCTATGGCTTCCAGTTCTTTTTGATCTACGGAGTATTTTGCGGTTTCCGGATTTGCTTCCCTTTTCTTTGTTTCAGCTATAAAAGCTCTTCCTGATTTCTTCCAGCTGTCATCCGCAGGAGTAACTACTATTTGAATAGATGCGGTTTCTCCTTCCTGCATTTTTGCCAGAGTACTTGTTATGGTTGAAAGAGGATCAACGGACAAATCCTTATATGTTTTGATAGGAGTGTATACAGATTCTTTGGCTCTCATACTTGCAAAAGCCACGCTGCCCTGATCGTTGAAAATATTGTATTCCTCAACTTCATTTATCTGGGCGCCCGGATATGAACCATGAATTTGTTTTTCAACCATGTCTTTCAGTTTGTTTGGAACACTTACATAAAATTTAATTTCCCGCGGGAGAGCAACTATTTCCAGAGAAATGCTTTCGGGAACTTTCCAGAAAGAAAAAAGTTTACTTTTGCTTTTAATTGATGTAAAACTTGAAAAAAGCTGTTCAGCGGCATCTATTTTTATTTCATTGTCCCGCGGTAAGGTTATTTCAAGAAAAGTTGATTCGATGGATTTTTTATAACGTTCTTTACTTTTCATCCAGAGAATTAAAAGATAGACAATTCCAAAAAGTAAAATTATAATAAAGCCTGTTATTAAAAGCGCCACAAAGAGTTTAAACATAACACCTGTTATGTCAAAAGTCATTAATCCGCCGTCGGTCATTTTCCTCCTCCTTTTCTAGTATCCATTTTTGCTTCCCATAGAACTCTGTATTTATTTGGATCTTGCCAAAATATTTTTTTTGCCTGCGCTTTTTTTTCTTTTGGACTTAATACCCTGATTGTTTGTGTGGGTTCAGTTGTTACTGGAGTTTGAGGTCCTGTAACGCTTCCAGTTCCCGTAGGCAAATTAAAAAAATGTTCCTCAGTATCACGTGTTTCATGAACAGGAGTTGCGCCTGCTAGTTCCACATCTTCATGTAGTTGCATTACTTGAGTTTCATTTGGTGCAAGTTTTATATAATCTAGTTCCTTCATACAGTTAAATGATAACATAAAGGTATGTTATTCACAATTGAAACAGGCAACAATTTCTTAACAAATTAATAACAAATCTGAAGCTAGACATTAAGATTGACATTTTCGTAACACTGTATTAACTTATCAATAGGAGGTTAGGTAAAGCAGTTATGCAAAAAAGACTTAAATTTCTTCCTGGCAAACAAAAGGAATTTTTAGAAGAAATATATAAGAAAAGCAGATTGTCGACAAAAGAACTTGCCGAAATTGCCGATATTTGTCCGAGAAGTTTCCGTGATTGGAGAAGAGAAAAATTGACACTTACTCTTAAAACCGCAGAAACTTTCTGTAAAAGGTTCAGTGTTCGATTACCAGAAGAAAAGGAAATAATGATGGAAAGATGGTCTATTTTCAAAAGAAATGTAAGTAAAAAAGGAGGCATTGCTCTTTTTAAAAAATATGGGAGTCCGGCAACTAAAGAGGGGTGTCATAAAGGAGGAAAAAAGGCTTTTGCGATACTTCGCCGCAAGGGAATAATTCCTTCTTGTAAAAGTTATTATTTCCCCAATTATTTCTGTAAAGAGTTAGCAGAATATGTGGGAATTGTACTTGGAGATGGAGGTATTAATAAAGGACAATGTGCAATTACTTTAAACTCGGAAGCAGATCGAAGTTATGTAGATTTTGTTTCTGATCTTGGACAAAAACTATTTAAAGAAAAACCAAAACTACTTAAGCGTAAAGACAGTAAGGCAATAGTATTATATTACAATGGCGTATCTATGGTTAAATTTCTAACTAAAATTGGTTTAAAAATAGGAAACAAAGTTAAACATCAGGTGGATGTTCCCGATTGGATTAAGAATAATAAAAAATATAAAGTTGTATGCCTTCGCGGGTTAATGGATACTGATGGAGGGGTATTTTTGCACAAGTACAAGGTTAATGGAAAAGAATACATTTACAAAAAGATATGTTTTACTAATAGGTCTTTACCTTTGCTTTTTTACGTTAAAAACACATTAGAAGAGTTAGGGTTTACTCCTAAAATTATAGATAAAGTAGCGAATAAGAAAATATGGTTGTATAATAGTGTTGAAGTTGAGCGTTATTTAGCTTGTGTGGGAACAAATAACGAAAGATTACTAAAAGTTAAACTATTATATAACCTACGGAGAGTTGCCCGAGTGGTTTAAGGGGACGGTTTGCTAAACCGTTGAGCCGAAAGGCTCGCGCAGGTTCGAATCCTGTACTCTCCGCCTTCGCTCGCCATAGCTTTAGCGACGGCGACATTAATACATGACAGATGGTATAGAAACTAAAGACAAGTCTGTTATTCATGGGCGACCTACGGCGGACAAAGTCCGCTAATCTTATTATGTGGTATGTATACATATTAACTTGTAATGATGAAAGGACTTATGTTGGATGTACAGATAATTTAGATGGACGCTTAAAACGTCATCAGTCCGGGTGGGTACCAGCAACAAAAAGTAGATTACCAGTCAAACTGATAACTTATATGGTTTTTTCTGATAAATACAAAGCTTATGATTTTGAGAGATATCTTAAATCTGGTTCCGGAAGAGCATTTTTAAAAAAGAGGTTTCTATGAAAAGATTAACAATAACTTTAGCAGTTTTATATCTTATTTTTGGGATTGTTTTTTATGTACAAGACTTACGTTATTCGAGATTAGTAATACATATAAATGGTGAACCACAAAAAATACAGTTAGTTGAAGAACTGCCCAACGCATTCACCATGATTTTATTATGGCCGGTTCTTATTTTAGGAAAAGCGGTAGGTTGATTTAAT
>MFNJ01000012.1:0-3812 GCA_001782015.1 Candidatus Levybacteria bacterium RIFCSPHIGHO2_01_FULL_36_15 | reverse complement strand
AATAACTACTACTAAGTTGTTTTTTCTGTCAATCTGGGAGATTGTGTAGCAGTTTCCTGTAGGTAACGATCAAGTTCTGAAAAATCAATTTTTCCTTCAAAGCCTCTTTTATAGATAAATCGTCTGTAAATTTCTGCCTCTCTTGATGCAACAGATACTGCTAAGTAGTTTGCCTTTCGTATGGCATCTCGCACAGCAGTCGTTAGTGTCCTTACTCCCTCATTCAAATTTTCAACCGTAAGATGCGCTGCCATAGTGCTTCTTAACTGATCGGCATTTGCGGATACGCCATATTCTGTTGCAAGACCGATATACTGTTCTAGCGTGCTATCCGCAAATTCTATTTGGTCTGCATTGCCGGAACGGATATTTTTCAAATGCCGCTGCTGAATTGTTTTCAATCCCTCAGGAAGATTTTCTCTGACTGCTTGTTTCACCTGTTCTGGTAATTGAGTAGGATCAAAAAACATATCAGGATTGACACCGCTCTGTTCTGTGGTAGCGCTTCTCTGATGCGTTAAGCCATAGTGTTGTCCGGCCTCAGTATAAAGAGCAATATTTTGAGGAGAACCCCATGTCGCGAGCGGATCAAAAAATCCTGATTTCACTACATGACCTACCATGTGAGAAATATGCTTTGCTCCTTTTGCCAAGTTATCTCTTACTGCTTGATCGATAATCTGTCGCACCTCTGCTCGGTTGACTTGTCTTGTTAACAATCCTGGTTTTTCCTCTCCCATAATTGGTTGTGTGGGTTGATCAACAACGCTCCAGCCTCTTTGCTGCATAACAGCAATCCAGCGCTCAATTCTTCCTTCATAGCTTGGCAGTTCTTTCAGAAGCCCTTGTCCCACTTGAGAACCTAATACGCGAACAAGGCTCTGTACGCCTCTTGGCAAATTGCGGTCAATGATCTCTTGCATATATGTTAATGCTTGATCACGGTTGTTGATGGTAACAGCGGGAAGGTTTGAGGACGCTGGCGCATTATCGGTAGGTGGTACATATGTGAGTGGAATTTGAAACTCTTCCGCGACATCAAGCAATTTTGCGAGTCTTTCTGGCTCGTATGTTATACTGTGTTCCCATCCTTGCTGAATGCCAAATTCCGTTGCTTTGTATATTTCAGTTAATCCTTCTTGCAAATGTTGCGCGCAAATTTCTTTCACCCGTTCTGGAATCACTTGTTTTCCTTCTGGCGTAAGTTCAAATGTTGATCCGGCAGCTTTCTGCGCCTGATTCCATGCATCAGCTAAGTTTTGAATACTGCTTTCTATACCAGCGGGGCTTCCGATTTTCACGGATTCCACTAATTTCTTTTCCAGAACATGTTTTGCTCCTTCTTCAATGTCAGGATGAATAGGTGAAATATTTTGCTCTGTTGTTAGCGCCTGCGCGTTTCTTGTATCAGGTGTTGCCGCGGGAACAAGAGGAGTGTTGGAAGATAAGGCATGTTGTGTATCTGAACTACTGGTTATTTCAGGACGGTCTATTCTTTCAAGCGCTTGCGGGGAATTTATAGATGGTTCAGGTGAAAAAACAACGTCTGGGGATACCGGCGTAGCATGTTCCGTGTTATTGGTAAGAGACGAGGGTATTTTCTCTGTCATGCTTGAAACAGGTTCGGGAGGAACAGGTTGTTGCTCTGGTCTTTGTTGCTTTCTGGTGAAAAGCCCTTTCAAGCGTGGCGGAATCAAGTCTCGTATGCTACGACGCAATTTGCTCACACCTGGCTTGGCGCCTTCAGTAACTGGCTGTTGTTTTTCTGGGGGCTGATACTCCGATATTCCTTCAGGCATAGATAAAGTTTATCAAATGCAATATCCATCAATCAATGAGCTTTTATATAAGCAGTTATTTTTTAGAAAATTTAATTTTTACGTTTGATTTTTGTATTTAAATTGGGGATAATACTAGCATTGGAGGGTTGGCCGAGTGGTTTATGGCGCAAGTCTTGAAAACTTGTGAGTCGTAAGACTCTCACAGGTTCGAATCCTGTACCCTCCGCTTTCACCTCGCCGTAGTTTTAACGAAGGCGGGCAATTAAAGTAGCGTATCAAAATTGTCAGTTAGAAACTAGAAAAAGATTGGTAATTCAACCTCAGGTTTTTTAGTCAGTTCTACCCCTGTTTTACCATTAAGAGATCTGAATTTACCACGACAATCTGTAAACTTTGTAAATCTTCTCTTAAGGATGTAACCGTTGAACCAGAGCTTTGCGTAGGATAACGATTGGAATGACCGAAGTGTAAAGAGTCTTGACTCAAGATGGCTGTTTAATCCTTCGATCATGTTTGTCGTAACCGGTGCTTTTGGAATGCCCCTGTATCCAAGAAGCTCAGGTTTGTATTTGTGGATATTGGTAAGAATCTGAAGACAGACAGGGTCAGTTTGATAATCCCTATAAAGAGAAAAGAGCTTTTTATCCATAGCTTCATCATTAAGCTTTTCTCCTAATATATCTTCGATACGCTTCATAAATAGTGTATATGTTGAATCGGAACGTACTCTTAAATCCCGCCTTATATTCTCCTTAAAGTGGTTAAAACAAGTTTGGATTTTAACACTTGGAAAGGAATTTCTTGCAGCAAGTTTTAAGTTTGCGTTATCATCGCAAACTACCAGTTGTGGATAATGCTTTATGATTCTAAAAAAGGAGAAGTATCGAGCCCAAGCCTGATAATTCTCAGATGGAGCAAGAATAAAGATAGGGATATCGTGTCTGAAGTAATCGATCCCCCATAACAAGACGTAATCATACTCGTAGCCTTTCACGTTAAAGTATTTTCCATCAAAAACAAAAATATCTGAGAAACGGCTGCAGCAGTTAAAGGTAAAGCGATTATTATCGGGAAGCTTTTTTAATTCCTCTTCACATATTCTCCATGCAGTCATTGGTGAAAGAGAGTACTTTACGCCTAATTTCCGAAACGATAATCCGTCTAAATGATCATTTAAAAGTTCTTTCTTGTTAGAATGAATAGTTTTTATGGAAAAATATTTAATACAGCCTTTACATTTGTATAAAATTGATTTTCCCCGCTTTGTTTGACGAATAACGCAAGAGGTAGAATTGCATTTTGGGCATTTATATCTTCTCATGCCCCATCTTGCAACACTTTAGCTTATTATTTCAATCCCTAGTTATCTTTACAACTGACAATTTTGATACGCTATCGGCAATTAAGAATATAATCTTGTTGTTTTTCAAGGTTAATATTTGACCTAATGGCGAGATTTCAGCGAGATAAATCTGCCCTGGTTCGACGAAGTATATGCTAAGTCAACTTATGCATTATGTCTATATTTTGTTATGTTCAGATAAAAGAACTTATATTGGTTTAACAAAAGACTTAAAGGATAGAGTAAATAGACATCAATCTGGCTGGGTACCGGTTACAAAGTATCGAATACCAATAGAATTGACTACTTATTTTGCCTTTAAAAGTGAAACAACAGCGCGAAATTTTGAAAAGTATTTAAAGTCTGGTTCAGGTAGAGCATTTATTAAGAAACATAATTTTTTTTAAAATAAATGGATCTAGATAAGTTTAGCTGATGCTTTATAATGGTTTAGCTTGTCTAGACAATGAAAAATAAATATTTTAATCGTTCCCATATTTCTGAGAAGAAATTTAGACAGATTTTAAAGTTATTCTGTAAAGATTATACAGCATTTGCAGTAAGTGATGTTACCGGCATTTCACGAATTACAATCAATAAGCTCTACGCTTTGTTTAGAAAAAGGATATGTTCTTTGGTAAATAACGATCTTTTTAGCAATGAAGTGGAAATTGACGAAAGTTATTTTG
>MFNJ01000011.1 GCA_001782015.1 Candidatus Levybacteria bacterium RIFCSPHIGHO2_01_FULL_36_15 | reverse complement strand
GAGGTTTAAGAACTATTGAGGATATAAAAAACGTACTAAGAGCCGGAGCAGATAAAGTTTCATTAAATACAGCTGCTATTAAAAATCCAAGTATAGTTAGAGAAGCTTCCAGAATTTTTGGTTCTTCTACAATTACTGTTTCGATTGAAGCAATAAAGCAACCAAACGGAGAATATTTTGCTTATACGGATAATGGCAGAGAGTATACGGGAATTGATGTTTTGTCATGGGCAAAGAAAGTTGAGGCTTTAGGAGCTGGGGAAATTCTTTTAACGTCTATAGATCGTGAGGGAACAGGAAATGGGTATGACATAGATCTTTTAAAAATGATTACAAGTAGCGTATCGATTCCTATTATTGCTTGCGGAGGAGCAGGAAATTTAGATCATATTTTACAGGTTATAAAAGATGGCAAAGCTGATGCTGTTTGTGTAGCATCTGTTTTGCATTATGAACTGATTGAAAAAATTAAAACTACAAATAATTTTAAAGAAGAAGGTAATACTGAATTTCTAAGTAGCGGAAGGAATTTTTCAAAGGTTGAATTACTAAACATTGATAAAATAAAAAAATATTTATTTCAAAATCATATTTCCTGTAGATATAAAAATAAAAATTAAAATATTATTTTAATGAATTTAATTATTATTGACTACCAGTTAAGTAATCTTTTTAGTGTTAAGCACGCTTGTGAGCATATTGGAGTAAAAGCAAAAATTTCATCAGATGAAAAAGACCTGGAAAAAGCAGATGCCGCTATACTTCCTGGCGTAGGTGCTTTTGGTGATGCAATGAAAAATCTAAATAAACTCGGTCTGGTAAAAGTAATTAATAAGTTTATTAAATCGGGAAAACCATTTATGGGAATTTGTCTTGGTATGCAGCTTCTTTTTTCAGAAAGTGAGGAATTCGGAAGACACAAAGGACTTAATATTATTAAAGGAAAGGTTAAAAAATTTAGTCTAAAAAATAGAGGGATAAAAGTACCGCAAATTGGCTGGAATCATATATATCCAATCCCTGAAGATAATAACTGGCAGAATTCACCTTTTAAAAATATATCCTTTAGAGAATTTATGTATTTTGTTCATTCTTATTACGTTGATCCCGTTGATAAAAAAAATATTTTATCTTTAACGGAATATGAAGGAGTTGAATATTGCTCGAGCATACTGCATAAAAATATTTTTGCAACTCAATTTCATCCTGAGAAAAGCGGGCTTGAGGGAATAAAGATATATAAAAATTGGATAAATTCAATTATAATTTAGGAATGAAAAAAGTAAACGCTAAGTACGGATTACCGGAAAAAGTAATTTTTTGCAAAAGGTGTGTTATGTCTAATCAAAGACCTGCATCTACCGTTGAATTTAACCATACTTCCCAGAGCAAAAAAATAACATTAAACATTGGTAAAGACGGAATCTGTGATGCCTGCCGCTATGCAGATAAAAAAGGGAAAATCAATTGGTCTGAAAGAGAAAAAGAACTACTGGTGCTTTTGGATAAATACAGAAAAAATGATGGAAGGCCTGATTGTATAGTTCCCGGAAGCGGCGGGAAGGATAGCGCATACGCGGCACATATTTTAAAATATAAATACGGAATGCATCCTTTAACAGTTACCTGGCCTCCGGTTCTGTATACGGATTACGGATATAAAAATTTCAGGAATTGGATAGAGATTGGAGGATTTGATAACATAACTTACAACAGAAACGGTAAGGTATCTAAACTTTTAACAAGACTTTCAATTGAAAATCTTTTACATCCTTTTCAAACATTTATTTTAGGACAAAAGAATCTTGCTCCAAAGATAGCTTTACAGTTAGACATCCCTTTAATATTTTATGGAGAAAACGAAGCTGAATATGGAAATCCGATTGGGGACAATTCAACCTCTTTAAGGAACAAATCAATTTTTGCCACAAAAAATTTAAATGAAGTATATTTAGCGGGGGTATCAATAAAGGACTTAGTAGACGTGTACAAAATACCTCTTGCAGATTTGCAAGCGTATTTGCCCGCAGATTACAAAAAACTTTCACAGTCTACAATTGAAGTGCGCTATTTAGGTTATTATCTTAAATGGGTGCCGCAAGAAGCTTATTATTATGCTGTTGAACATACGGGTTTTCAAGCAAGGCCTTTCAGGACCCAAGGTACTTATAGTAAATATAATAGTATTGATGATAAGATAGATGACTTACATTATTACACCACTTTTATTAAATTCGGAATAGGCAGAGCAACTTATGATGCATCGCAGGAAATACGCAATAAACATTTGACACGGAAAGAAGGATGCGCTTTGGTTGCAAGATTTGACGGGGAATTTCCTGATAAATATTTTAAAGAAATAATGGACTACATAGAAATGAAACCTGAAAGCTTCTTTGAATTATTTGATAAATTCAGATCTCCTCATTTATGGAAGAAGGTTAAAAATGGAGAGTGGAAATTAAGGCATACCGTTAACAAAGATGGGGTAGATGATTAAATATTTATGAGAAATATTATTTTAATTGGAGCAGGACAAATAGGAAGCAGGCATTTACAAGCTTTGAAATCTATACAAATACCCTTAAATATTTACGTAGTTGATCCGTCAAACAGTTCACTTTTGACTGCAAAGGAAAGATATAATTTAGTAAATATTCAAAATATACATAACATTGTTTATGTTCAGAAACCGGAAAACATAACCGGAACAAAAAAAATCGACTTAGCAATTGTTGCTACCAATTCGGATGTTAGAAGTGATGTTGTTAAAAACCTTCTTCGTTTTTTTGAAATAAGAAATCTTATTCTTGAGAAAATACTTTTCAATAAATTAGAAGATTATGTGTCTGTAGATAAGTTACTTGAAGAAAAAAAATGTAGGTGTTGGGTAGACATGAGTATGCGCACAATGCCTTTTTATAATTCTCTTAAAAAAAAATTTGATAAAGATGCAGTTTTATATTCTGTTACGGGTAGCTCTTTTGGTTTAATTACCAACGCAATACACTACATTGATTACATAGCGTATCTTTCTGATTGTTATGATTATGAAATTATTACTGACTACCTGGAGGCAAAACCAGTGGAAAGTAAAAGAAAAGGTTTTTTGGAATTAAACGGAACTATTTGTTTAAATTACAAAAACGGAAGTAAAGGTTTTTTGACATGTTTTACAAATGGCAATCTTCCGGTTCAGATGGAAATAATAAGCAGTAACTGTAAATATATTGTTAAAGAATCTGAAAAAAAAGCCTGGGTTGCAAATTCTAAAAACAGATGGAAATGGAAGGAAATTAATATTGACATTCCTTATCAAAGCCAAATGACAAATCTTGTGGTAGAAAGTATTCTTAATAAGGGCACTTGTCCGTTAACCTCTTATAAAAAATCCGCTAAACTTCATGTAGTTTTACTTGACTCTCTTTATAAATTTTTAAACGAAAGCTCAAACACTAAACGGAAATTTTATCCATTCACGTAAATTATGAAAAATGATTTGATCTTATTGGTTGGTTCGGGACCTATGGCTGTTGAGTATGCAAGGGTATTAAAAGATATGGGTTGGAAATTTATTGTTGTTGGAAGACATAAAAAGTCCGCCGAAAATTTTGAAAAAACTATTGGTATACGGGCAGAATTGGGTGGAATTGATAAATGGTTTGAGAATAATAAACTTATTCCAAAAAAAGCCTTGGTAGTTGTTTCTGAAGATGAGTTGGGTAATGTTGCCTTGTGTCTGTTAAGACATGGTGTTAAGGAGATTCTTGTTGAAAAGCCGGGAGGACTTGATTTTGAACAAATTAGAAAGGTAGCAAGAGAATCAATCGCAAAGAAAGCAAAAGTATTTATTGGTTATAACAGAAGATTTTACGCATCGGTTAAAAAAGCACGAGAAATAATAAAACAGGATGGTGGTGTGCTATCATTTAATTTTGAATTTACAGAGTGGAGCAACATTGTTTCTAAACTCAAGAAAGGAGATGGCGTTCTTGAGAACTGGTTTTTACATAATTCGTCTCATGTTATAGATTTGGTTTTTTATTTAGGAGGAAAACCTAAGAAGATTAGTACATTTACTTCGAGAGGCTTATCCTGGCATCCAAAAGCCTCAATATTTAGCGGTGCTGGTGTGACTGACAGCAAAGCTTTATTTTCTTATCAGGCAAATTGGGAAGCACCAGGTAGATGGGGCCTTGAGATATTAACAAAAAAACATCGCCTGATTTTCAGACCCCTTGAAAAATTGCAGCTGCAAGAACTTGATAGTTTGACTGTTGAAGAGGTTAAAATTGATGATGAACTAGACAGAAAGTATAAAGCCGGACTTTACATTCAGCTAAATAATTTTTTAAATAACAAGATCTCAGATCTTTGCGACATACAGGAACAAGCAGCTAATTTGAAGATATATGAGCGAATAATATCCCAATAGTTCCGGTTTTATGGTAAAATGAAGAACGATTGAAAACTCAATTAATAATAAAATGTACAAGAAAATAAACAAGTGCAGAATTTGCGGAAACAGAAATCTAGTACCTCTTGTTGATCTTGGTATATTTTCCTTGACGGGTATATTTCCTGGAAGTAAAGATGAAGATATTGGTGCCGGTCCTTTGGTGTTTACAAAATGCGTAAACGATAATAATAAAAATAACTGCGGCCTCGTCCAGCTGTTACACAACTTTCAACTAAATAAATTATATGGTGATAATTATGGATATCGTTCTGGTTTGAACAGATCGATGGTTGAACATTTATACAATAAAGTTAAAAAAATAAAAAAAATAACGGATTTAAAAAAGGGAGATATTGTAATTGATATTGGTAGCAATGACGGAACTCTTCTTAAAGCATTTCCAAAAAAACTTGATCTGGTTTTAATAGGAATAGATCCTACGGGAGAAAAATTTAAAGATTTCTATCCTGATAATGTCATATTTATAACAGATTTTTTTCCTTCAAAAAAAATAAACAGATTTACCGGTAAGAAAAAAGCAAAAATAATTACATCTATAGCAATGTTTTACGATTTGGAGGAACCTATGTCATTTGTTCAAAGTATCTATGATGCATTGGATGATAAGGGAATATGGGTGTTTGAGCAGAGTTATTTGCCGTCAATGCTTGCAACTAATTCTTACGATACGATTTGTCACGAACATTTAGAATATTACACTATGAAACAGATAAAATACATGATGGATAAAGTTGGATTTAAAATAATTGATATGGAAACAAACAAGGTAAACGGAGGAAGTTTTTCTGTAACCGTTGCAAAAAGAAATTCCTTGTACAAAGAAAAAACCAATATTGTTGATTTAATGTTGAAAGAAGAAATCAGAAACGGTTTTGATACATTGGTGCCATTTAAAAAATTTAGTAAAAATATCAAAAAACATAAAGAAGATTTACTGAAATTTCTTGAGCAAATTAAAAAAAAGAAAAAACTTGTTTTGGGTTATGGGGCTTCAACAAAGGGAAACGTGATATTGCAGTACTGTGGTATTTCTAGAAGCGATTTACCCTATATTGCTGAGGTAAATGAAGATAAATTTAATAAATATACTCCGGGTACATTTATTCCTATAATTTCAGAAAACCAGGCACGATCAATGAAGCCCGATTATTTCATGGTTTTACCGTGGCATTTTAAAAATAATATAATCCAAAGAGAAGAAAAATATCTTGATGATGGTGGAAAATTATTCTTTCCTCTGCCAAAACTTGAAGTCTACAAGATGTAGCGTGTATTTAAATAAGTCTAATGAATAAATCGATCGCTTCAATATTTTCAAGGTACTATTTGAAAACAAAATTTAAAGACAGGTTTTTATTGAAAGAAAAAAACTCTGTTGATGTCATTATTCCGGTTGTTCACACTAATGAACTTTGGAAGACCAATCTCTATTCTTTTTATCGCGAGATTCCTATAAACAGGTTATTAATTGGTGATGGAGGCTGTATAGATAATTCAATTGACATTGTAAGGAAATTTCCAAGAGTTAAAATATTCGACCAGAAGAAATATAAAACTCTTGGATACAGTGTTAAAAAATTAATCGAAAATGTAAGTACGGAGTGGTTTATTTACTTACATTCTGATGTATATTTACCCGGTGGGTGGTTTAACGCCATGAAAAAACACCAGAAAGATTTTGACTGGTTTGGAGCTCCCATGATTAATACAGTAATGGTTGATTATCCTGATTCTAATAATTTTAGCAAGGTTCGTCCATTCGCGGGCAGTCAAATGGGCAGGAAAACTGCTTTTGAAAAAGGCCTAAAAAATATTGATGATGATTATGTTTATAGACAAGAGGATTTTGTTTTCTCAAATCTTGTAGAAAAAGCCGGTTTTAAACACGGAAGAATTGATGATACATATCATTATCATCAGACGATGTTTCGCCAAAGCCGCTGGATGAGAAAAATTAAGAAAGTATCTTTAGAATTAGAAATTGACCAAAAAGAAGAATTTAGAACACACGATATGCAGGTAAGAGGATTTATTAAATATCTTGATCCTAATCCCTATTTTGCTGCCTGGATTACTTCCGAGTTGGCTAGTCTTCAGGAGTTAGGAAAATTAAATTGGGAAGATTTTATAAATTGGGTGAAAAAAACTAATCCTGCCTGGCTGCCTTATCTTAAATACTGGCGCATTCAACTTGTTAAAATATGGCAATCATATACAAAAAAAGACAAACTGAAAAACAAATTAATGAAGATTTTTTTTAATAAAAAATTATTTTAAATTAAAATATGACAAAAGCTAAAAAAATTTTAGATGTTGGTTGCGGAGATGCAAAAGTGAAAGGTTCAATTGGTATTGATAGCATAAAATTACCCGGAGTGGATATCGTCCACAACTTAAATAACTATCCCTGGCCGTTTAAAAAAGAAACTTTTGATGAGATTTATATGCTGAATATAATAGAACATTTACCGGATACTATTAAGGTGATGGAAGAAGTATATAGAATTCTGAAAAAAGGCGGAAAAGTACATATTGTTACTGTTTACTGGAACCATAGACATTCGGTTACTGATCCTCAGCACGTTTCATTTTTCAATGAATTAACGTGGGATTTTTTTACGGGAAAAAGAAAAGATTATTACACTAAAGCAAGATTTAAAATGGAAAAATTTAAGTTTACCTATGATAAAGCCGCCTCAATAATTTTTTTAAACATAAAACCATTGATGCGTTTGATGTCTTATTTTTTATGCAATATCATAGACGGAATGTATCTTACTTTAGTAAAGTAGAATATTAGGCGTAGATACCTTTATCAGTTTATTTTTTATAAGTTTAAAGATATGAGACAAATTCTATTCTTCATAAATACTTCAATCTATTTCAGCGGGTTAATAGAAACAGGTGAGATGTTAAATAGAGAGTCAAATTTCAAACCAATTTTCTATTTTTCTGTCTATTATCCTTTGATTCACCAAGACATATCTGTTTGCCAGAAAGAAAACATTGATTATATTTTAGGGTTTAAAAATATTACTTCTAAAATAGTTACATTAAATAAAAATACGTTTTATAAAGACAATTATAGACAGACATTAAAAAATTTACTATTAAATTTATATGGCTTTTTTTTCATTGGTTTAATTTATGAATTCATCGACTATTATTTTGAATTTAAGAAGGTAAAAAAACTTATCCAATCCAATAAAATAGGATTAGTAATATTGGGCGGAGATAATATTTCAAATTCACCGATCGTAGTTAAAATTTGCCATAACATGAAAATACCTGTAATTATAATTCCAAATTGGATGGTGTCAGGTTACCTTGAGGCAGCAGAAGCAGCATATAACAATCCAATGCATGATTGCAAAAATCTTTTCAATAACATTACGGGAAATTTGTTCCCAAAATGGGCCTACAAATACAAAAACAAAAAATTGCTTAAATGGCCTGCCTTTAAAATCTGGATTATAAAATTATTTGGTTTAGAACCCCCTCTTCCATGGGTTCTTCATAGTGGTTATGCAGACAAGATTTTTGTTGAAAGTCAAGGTATGTATGATTGCATGATTCAAGAAGGATTGCCTAAGAATGAAATTATTCTTACGGGGTCTTTGAGAAATGATAATTTTTTCAAAATCCTGATGAATTTTAATAAAAGTAGAAAGAGGCTATATAAAAACCTTGGGTTTCAGAATAATTTGCCTTTAATCATTTGCGCATTGCCACCCAATCAGTTGTATGGTTATGGACGGTCAGAATGTGAATTCAGGAATTATGACAGTTTAGTGGAATTTTGGATAAAGTCATTGGCTCGTGTAAGAGGATATAATATTGTTATAAGTTTGCACCCTTCAGAAGATTACGAGAAAATGAAATATATAGAAAAGTGGAGAGTGAAAATTTTTCAGGGTGTTCTTTCTGAAATAATACCTTTGTGTGACATTTTTGTAGCAAGCATTTCATCTACTATCCAGTGGGCTATAGCTTGCGGTAAGCCGGTATTGAATTATGATGTATATAAATACAATTATACTGAATTTGCAATGGTTGATGGCGTTATAACAATTTCTAAAAAAAATGAATTTATTAACTACTTAAAAAAACTAACAGGAGATAAATTATTTTACGATAGAATTGAGCTTTATCAAAAAGAACACATGAAAGATTGGGTAGTACTGGATGGTAAATCACAAGAAAGAATGCTGAAACTATTTAACAAATTCATAAATAAAAATTAATATGCATTCAATTGTTTCAGAAATGCGAATACTATATAATAAGTGCTTACCAAAATTAAGCTGTTTCAGGTTAAAACATAAATAAATTAATGGAGTAAAAGATGAATCTTAAAAATAAAAAGGTTTTTGTTACAGGCGCAAGCGGCTTTATCGGAAGTCATCTTGTCGAAAGCTTAATGGACAAAAATTGTGACGTAACCGCATTTGTTCATTATAATTCTTTTAATAACTGGGGTTGGCTTAATGCTTTATCTGTTAGAAAAATAAAAGAATTAAAAGTTATTTCTGGAGATATAAG
>MFNJ01000010.1 GCA_001782015.1 Candidatus Levybacteria bacterium RIFCSPHIGHO2_01_FULL_36_15 | reverse complement strand
TATTGATCAGATGCTTATTACGATGCGTGCAGGAAATACCGGAAAAGTAAAAAGAATTCTTGGGGGTGGGGCTTTAGATTTTGGTGTTAGTAGTCAGACACAATTGGATTTAAGTCAAGTAAAGTCGCTGCTGATTTTTACAGACGGCGCTGTACCTGGAAATGTTGATATTCACACACCGGAAGGACAAGAAAAATTTATTGAGATGGTTAAAGAGAAAGGACTGGAAGGAATGCATGAAGGGACTGCAGATGTAGCCAAAAAAGATCCTAATTTTGAAAAACATCCTCGTTTTAGAGACATTGATGATAGTTTAATGGTTCGGGTTGGATTGGAAAACAAGTAACTATTATTCTACTTTTCCTCAAAACACTTCCCATTGTATAATTTTTTAATTTATCAATTATCAATATTGCCAATTTTGATGCTATAATAAATTTAATTTTGATATGGAAATTATTCTTTTAAGCTTGATTATTCCCCTACTCGCTTTAATTTTTGAAAGCTACCCCAGATTTTTGAACAGGGAGTTTGGAGTAGATATCTGGACGCATTTACTGTATCTAAAAGAATATCATAAACAAAAAGGGATACCCAGAAAAATAGAGGATGGTTTTTTAGTTTCAGGTACTTATGATTATCCTCCGGCATTTATTTTCATTCTATCAAAATTTCCCTTCAGATTGGTTGAAAAGTATGAGTTTTTATTTTCTCCTTTTTTTGATGCGATTCATTTAATTCTGATTTATATTATAGCCTATTATTTAACCGGAAGTATAATAATTGCTTTATTAACCCAACTCTTCTATACATTAACACCTATAATTATCTTGGAAAACTCAAGTGCCACTCCAAGATCCATGGGATATACATTATTTACAATAGTTTTAATTTCGCTTTTTTTATTTAATATTAATGGTTCATATATATATTTATTATCAGCAGTAATTTCAGGGTCTTTAATTTTTTTGTCGCACAGATTCACCGCTCAGGGTTTTCTGTTTTTTTCAATTTTTTTAACAATTTTGCAGCGTAATTTTATATACAGTTTTGTATTTATTGTTTGTTTTATTTTTGCACTTATTTTATCAAAAGGTTTTTACATAAAGGTATTAAAAGGGCATATGGGAAATTTAATTTTCTGGTACAAAAATATTAATTTCCGATTTGCGCATCAGGTAAAGGGAAATTATGAAGAGTATAAAACAAAAGATTTTATTTTCAGACTCTATAATCAATTTTTAAAATTTCCGCCTTTTATATTCGCAATTACTAATCCATGGACTTTACCTTCAATATTTATTATTCTTTTGGGATTATCCGCTACACCAATTACAAAATTTATGTTGGCCTGGGTAATCTTTTCCTATATTCTTGCTCTTTTAACAACATGGATACCTAAATTAAGATTTCTGGGCGAGGGGCAAAGATATCTTGAATTATCTGCTTTTCCTGCAGCATTTTTATCCTCCTTGCTGTTAATAAGCCTACTAAAAACAAATTATGGATCACTTGCGGTAATCTTGTATTCTTTTATAAGCTTAGCATCTTTAATAACTATTATTGTAATTCAAAGAAAAGGCATAATTAAAGAGAAATTAAGAACGCTTACACCGGGTATGAAAAGTATGTTCAAATATTTAAAGAATATGAAAAATAAACCGGACTTACTTTGTATTCCTCACCAAATCACAACAAACACAATATATCACACGGATTGCCGCGTGTTTGTTAACGCCGATTACGCAGGAATTAATAAAATATCGGAGGTCTATCCATATTTTACAAAACCGATTCCTGAAGTAATGAAAAAATATCGATTAGACATGATTTTACTTAACAGTGACTACGCAAAAATAGTAGATTTAAAATTAAGAAAATATGTGATAATAAAAAATATAGACAATTTTTTCTTAATTAAGATCTGATGAAGAAGATACTTAATCACAAAACTAAAAGTAATACAAAATATAAAATTATGTTGGGTAGTAAAATGTTGTATCAGCTGAAACCTCAGTTAGTTAAAAATTTAATAACCAAGAAATGGCATGTTGTAGGCTTATTCATTCTTTGTTTTGCAGTTCTTTTAAGCCACCTGCTGTACGTCTCCAAAACCTATCAGTATCCTGAGATGGATGAACATCTATATATGAATATCGCAGTAGAGTATTATCGTTTATTGCAGCATCCTTCGTCTGATACTATTTACAAAATGAACAAATTTTTAATTGACAATCCGCCTTTTAGACCACCCGTTTACCCCCTATCCATAACTGCCTTTCTCCTATTTTTGGGTTTGGAAAATTCCTATAAAATAGCTTTGGCCGTCAATGGTTTATATTATGTTCTGACTATTATTGGAATATATTTATTAGGCCGGGAATTTTTAAGCAGGACTGCAAGTTTTTTTGCATCACTTATTTTTGCTTTTTACGGTTGGTCACTATTCTATCTTCATTTTACCTATTCCGAGACTGCCGCAACTACAATATTTGTTTTTGGTTTATTATTTTTAGTTAGGTCTAGATATTTTACGAACAGAAAAAATTCAATTTTGTTTGGAATTTTTCTAAGCGTAGGTTTTATGACTCGTTGGTTAATTCCAATATTTTTAGCTGGTCCAATTCTTCTAGTTTTATATAAGGCATGGAGAAATAAATTGTTAAACAAAAAGTCTTCCTATATAAATTTATTATATGTTTTTGCAATTTTTGTTCCGTCAATAATATTTCACTATGTAGATAGGTCTGCGTTTGGAACTTATATCACCTCACAAATGTTTTACAGCTCTTTATGGGACCTTGTTCCATCTTACAGAAAAACTCATATTTCTTTCCAATCGGCTGCGTATTATTTTAAAGTTTTTGAACAGCTGAATATTTTCTTTTTCCTGTTGTTTATATCAGGACTCGTAGTTTCATTCCTGAAAAGAAAATGGTTTTTCTTCATTACATTTTTTACAGTGTATATGATTTTTTCTTTTGGAACTGTTATTAAAGATGACCGTTATATTGTACCGATTTATCCCATAATTGCTCTTATTTCAGCAACAGTTTTAGACCATATAAAAAATATAAAGACAAAAGTATTTATAATGGTTTGTGTAGTTCTTTTAGGGGTTGGCAATCTTTTGGGAGCAAGTTGGGGTTTAGGACCCTTAGGTCATGAAGGTTTAAAATCTATTCTTTTACCTATGCCCGTAGGCCATCCCCGCAGAATCCATCTTACCACAATTGTATGGCCGCCAACACGCAATTTTTCAAACGCACATCTGATAATGCAATTTTTAAAAGAAGACAGTATCAAAAGTGATATAAAAGAACCTTATATTCTGTATTTATTTAGTTACCATCCCTTAGATAATGCTTTATTCTCAATAAATAGGTATCAGAATTTGCATATGCTAAATAACTATAACTTTGTGGGATTAATAGAAAACGGTTCTGAAAAATCAATGCAAGCTTTTAACCTGAGATACAAACAAGCTGATTATGTGGTACTGAAAAAGGGAGGTATTATTACGGATACTTACTTTCAGAAATATAATTATGATTTATTACAATGGATAAACAACAATTTATATCAGGAGCAGTTTGCGTTTAATGATAACTTCAAACTTATCGGTACATTTTCCGTGCCAATTGATAACTCTAAAATATTGATTTACAAAAGGTCTTTGGTTTCCAGATAAATTGGAGGCTTTAAATTATCTAAGATTGAAAACTCCAAAAAACTCTGTAGTGTTAGTTGGCAACAAAGGAGTAGCAGACTACCTTACTCCATGTATAAGTTTTTTTCCGATAGGCCAATTTATTTTTCAGGGCAAAACATTTTATCCAGTTATAATATCGATATTAGTAAACGTCAGGGAATAGCAAATCAAATATTAAGAGGTAATGACTATAAAATAACGATTAAATTGTTAAAAAATGAAAATATTTCGTACATTTATTTAGATGATTATAAAAAAAACTCAGATTGATTATAAAAAGTTTGGAAGAAAAGTATTTCAAAAAAATGGCGTATCGTTAATTAAAATATTATAACTTAACTAAGACTATATCTCCGGCCTTAAACACTATTTTAGGATTTTTTATTTCAAGTTCCTTTAGTTTTGCAAAATTTTCTCTAAGTAAAAGATGATCCAATTTGTATCTTTTCGCAATTTTTTCTATTGGTTTTTTAATTATTGGATAAAAGTCAAACATTGTCATAAGCTTTTCATTGTCAGCGTTTACAAGTATGTCTGCTTTGGTATTGTACAAAGTCATTGTTGTTATTTGATGGGGGATACATATTATTCGTGGAGTAAGTTTCATCTTATTTATGAAATCATACATTTTTTTCATGTCTTGGTTTAATGTCCTGTCTTTGTCTTTTATTACTCCTTTGTTTTGGATAAAGACTATAAGTGATAGATTAGCAATAACCAGTAAAATAAATAAATAAATTGAAATCACTTTTAGCTCTGAATTAAATAATGAGTAAAATAATATCGCTGATAAGATTGAGGAAGGGGCGGTCGCCATTTCAAGGTAGCGTTGGCCTTCACCTATTGGAATAAGCCGTTTTATAGAGAGTACGGCAATTGCGAATAAATAGAAAAAAAGTATCCATAGACTCATCTTATAAAACATGGGATTATTAAAAGGTACAAACTCTATATTTTTTATTCTTGCATAAAAAAATACAAAAGCAGAAACAATCCAGATATTTATTCCTAGAAGCGCAATCGGAGATAATTTGCTTAACAGTGAGTAAATCAGGGCAACAAAATCTTTGTTCTGTTTATTTTTAATATTTCCTCTCACCTGATGGGAAAATCTGTATTTGTAATTGAGTATCCAAAAGTAAATATTGCTCCAATGGCCTTTTAACACTCTAAGGTAATATCTTTTAGTTAGTAAAAGAGCAGTTAATAATCCTGCAGAGAATACAAGAAAATAAAACAACGTTTTATCTATAACAGTGAAAAAGATTACTACAAAAAGAAATGATTGAGTTGCAAATCTATGGCTCAAAAAGATTAGAGTAGTAAAAATATAGCCAATCAACAAATAAATCAACTTATGATCAAGTGAGTAAATTAAAAGAGGATATGTTGCAAGAGTAAAATTTAAATAACCGAAGGATCTGGGAGTAAGATAGCTGTTTTCAAGAGCAATCAAAGGAGTGCTCATATATATAAGCTGTGAAAGAAGTGATATCTCTATGCTATTTGTGAGCTGTAAGGCTATTAAAAAAATCACGTAGCAATGAATCAGATCAAAAAACGGAGCAACAAATCCCTGTATATTTTCTAAAGTTTGTTTGGGTATAAATGATAACAGCAACGGGAAAAGAGGAGGATAGTCAAAATATCCATCGATAATAAATCCCTTTGTAATTTTTCCCGGAATCTTATGATTATTTTTTCTTATTAAATCCGTTTCTGTAAGCCTTGTCCAAACGTCCACGCCGAAATATTTATTAAAGAATCTGGGATATGATTGAAGTAAGAAGCTCAAAAATGGTATTATAAATCCAACTAAAAAATTCATACAATATTCATGAAATTATTAAATACATATAAGCATTATATAACAATTACCTTTTTGGTTGCTATCCTGCTTTTGGGGTTATTTTTAAGACATTATAATTACCGTGCTTTCCCAAGACACGGTGCTACTTTTGACGAATTTGCATGGACATGGTTGGGGATAAATCTTATACAAAAGGGAGTTCCTGTTTCATGGTCTTCCCAACCGCAGTACGCAAACAAATCTCATCTGGTGTATCAGGGTGCCGCATTCTGGATAGTAACACCTTATTTGGAGCATCCTCCGTTTTTTGGATTAATATCAGGTGGGGTTGCTCTTTTAAACGGAGCAAAAGATATGTATGACGTAACGCTTGCCGCGATCAGACCTCTTGCACTTTTTTTAGGGGTGTTATCAGTATTTTTTGTTTTTTTATTGACAAAAGAGCTTTATGGAAAGAAAATTGCACTTCTTTCATCTTTGATTTACGCAACTGTTCCAACAACAGTAATCGGTTCCAGGATTGTTCAGAATGAGAATTTTATGATTCCCATGTGGCTTATATCCTTATATTTGCTGCATAAATATTTAAAAAGTGGCAGAACAAGATTCAGAAACGCTGCCGCTATTGTTGCTGGTATTCTCTCCATATCAAAGGTTCCCTGGCTTGTTGTAGGTTTTTCTCTTTCCCTTATCCTTTCATATAAAAGCAAGTGGAGAGATGCTATAACGGTTGGTTTTATAGTGCTGGCGGTTTTTTCACTATATATTTTATACGGAATATATTTTGATAAAAATTTATTTTTAAATCTTTGGCGTTTGCAAACAGCCCGTTACGACATAAGTTTTATAGGATTTTACTCAGTCTTTATTAAACCTTTGCTTGTTGACAGGTTCTTTTTAGACGGTTGGATTTTTTTTGGATGGTTTTCTATATTCTTACTATCCCGCGATTTTAAAAAGCACTTCATGATATTAATACCATTTCTCTCATATCTTTTAATATACGTTTTTGCTATTCCGGATGAGCCGATGCATGGATGGTACAGATATCCTTTTTATCCGTTTTTATTAATCTCTTCCGCTTTTGTTCTAAAAGATGAATTTCAAAAAATTTCTCTGGTTAGTTTGTTTTTTATTATTTTAGTCGGTTTATCCTTATTTGGTAATTACTGGACAGACGTCTTTGGTTTTTCATATTTTATTTACAGGTTATTTATTATTGCCGCCTTTGGGACAATATTTATATTTTATTGGAAAAAGAAATATGCTAGAATTGCTTCATCATGTTTGGCGGGGTGGTTTTTAATTTTTATAATTTTAAATATTCTTACAATAGTTAACTATATAGAATGAAAGTTTTTGTTACAGGTTCTACCGGGCTTTTAGGAAGTACTTTACTAAGACTTGCGTCTCCCAAATACATTTTGGGAGCAAGTTATAATATTAATAAACTTGTGCCAAATATTTCCTGCACCTATTATCATGTTGATATAACTGACCAACAACTGGTGCAAAACGCTTTCAGAAAATTTAATCCGGGAGTAGTAATTCATACAGCAGCTTTGGCAACTCCTGATTATTGCGATAAACATCAGGATGAGGCATGGCTAGTTAATGTTGAAGGTACTAAAAATATTATAAATGCATGCAAAAAACAAAATTCTATTCTTGTTTATGTTACAACTAATGGTGTATATAACGGTAAAAATCCTCCATATGATGAAAACTCTATTCCAAAACCAATCGATTTCTATGGTAAAACAAAACATGAAGGCGAAAAATTAGTTCAAAATTCCGGCATACCTTTCATAATAATGCGTCTTATTACTATGTATGGATGGAATAATCCAAAAGAAAGACAAAATCCCGTGACATGGCTTTTGTATATTTTAGGAAAAAATAAAACACCGGTTAATATGGTAAATGACATGTATAATAATTTTTTGTTTGTTGAGTCAGCAGCAGAAGCTATTTGGAAAGCAATTAATAAAAGGAAAATTGGCGAATCATTTAATATTGCCGGTAAAGACTGTATCAGCAGATACGATTTTTCAAAAGAAATTGCTAGGGTTTTCGGGCTTGATAAAAGCATGATTTACCCGGTGACCTCGGATTTTTTTAAGAATTTTGTTCCAAGGCCTAAAAATACATGTTTTGATACTGGTAAAATGAAAAAAATTCTAAACGTAAATCCTTTGTCTATCAAGAACGGTCTGACACTTATGAAAAAAAATAATTTAGCTCACGATATCTGGAGGGAAATCGTGTGATAGTCATATCTACTCATGCTGTATTTATCAACAATAAAGATGTATATGGTCCTCCTCATGCAGTTTCATTATATCTCAATAAAAAAAAGATAAATCATATTTTTATTAAACACCGTCTTGAAGGAGATGGTTTTTCCAGAGTGGAGTATTACGAAAAAGGAAAATTAAAGAAAGTTATAGAAAGAGGTTATCCAAAAAGACTAAAATTATATTTTCAGTATTTATTTGAAATATTGCTTTCTCTGAAGATAACTTGGCAGGACGCAAAGAATTGCGGGCTTTTTATTGGAGTTGATCCTTTAAATGCGGTAGCAGGAACCATACTTGGGATTCTGGGAAAAACGGAAAATACAGTTTATTTTAGTGCTGATTTTGCATTGAAAAGGTTTGAAGATCCAATTCTAAACAGTATATATCTATGGCTTGACAAAAATGCCATGTTTTCATCCAGTTATACATGGAGTGTTTCAACAAGAATTGTTGAATACAGAAGGACCAATGGTTTAGATAAAAAAAAGAATTTGCTTCTTCCGAATGCGCCTTTTTTTGACGATGTTAAAAGACTTGATTATAAAACAATAAACAGACATGATTTGGTCATTGTCTCAGCAATAAATAAAGGCATAAATTTTAATTTATTAGTTGACTCAGTATTTGAACTTAGGAAAAAAGTGAGAAATATCCGTTTAATAATTATTGGTTCCGGTCCTGAAGAGTCAAACGTAAAAAAATATGTTAGAAAAATGGATCTGCAAAAAAATATATTATTTTTAGGTACGTTATCGCATGAAAAAATGTTTGAAGTTCTGAGAAAATCCGCTTTGGGCATAGCTCTTTACAGTGATTCAGATCCATCCCATTTTAGATTTTTTAGCGATTCCATGAAGGCCCGTGATTATATGGCATCAGGACTTCCTGTGATAATATCAGGTAACAGCGCAATCGGATATGAAATAGAGAAAGAAAAGGCGGGAATATTGGTAAAACTAAAAAAAAAGGATATTGTAAAAGTTTTACTGAATATTCTTACCAGTGAGAATATATATCAAACGATGAGAAACAATGCGATAGAGCTTGCAAGAAAAAATGATACAGGTGCTTTAATAAATAAATATTTTACGTTAATATATCCCTGATTACATAACCATAGTTAATTGTATATTTTAATAATGTTTAATAAAAAAATACTTCTTGTGCTGGCAACTATTGGGTTTTTATTTTTATTAGATAATTTTGTAAGTAATAAATTTCTTAAGAAAAAACAGGAAAATGTACCAAAAATTAAAATTGACAGAGGAGGGTATTTAGTTAGTGACAGTATAGGTTATGTGCCCAATGTTTTCTCCTGGGGTTTTAACAGACATATATGTTTCGATGTAAAATACAAAACCTGGTGGATCTTCTATTATAAAAGTAATAAAAAAATACCTCCATGGCTGCCTTCGGAGTCATACATTGTTTATAAGTATAGTAAGGATAATGGAAAGGTTTGGAGTAAAGAAATAAAGTTAGAAGAAGGTAATCAGGCCGCAGATTTTACCATTGATTGCAGCCCACCTGATATTAGTATTGCATATGGGGATGTATATGACGTTAAGGAATATCAGTCTAAAATATTCTGGAAAAAAGGAATAATGGGAGATAATTCAATCAAATGGTTTGTTTCCTCAACTGCCATGCAGTCAAATCCTCAGGAACACTATACAAGAGTTATTCCTTCAATTGTTTACTACAAAGGTTATCCCTTTTTGTCGGTTCATGATCAAAGTGAACAGGGGAATGAAAATGGTTACCAGAGAGTATATGTTGCTGTTGCCGAGGATTCAGATGGAAAAAAGTGGAAAAAAGAGGTGGTCATCTTAAAAAAACACAATAAAAAAAGACTTGACACAATTCCTTTTGTTTCGCTTGCGCAAGTTAAAGACAAATTGGTTGCAATAATAAATCTTGAAGAATATAAACTTTTCATCTCGGAATACTTAGGAAACAATAAATGGTCTGATGCAAAGTTTATAAAAGGCTTAAACTATGGTGGAGGAGTACCTGAATGGTCAACTGTTACTGATTCAGACGGTCTACTGCATATTTTGTATCCTGAAAAAGATACGGCAAAAACTATGCATGCTGTATTTGATTGGAAGAATTGGAGGTTTGAGGCAGTGAATAATGGGGAAAATGCCCATAGAACTATAGGTGTGTCAACAGATGATTTTAATAATCTTTATAGTATTAGTAAGCGAAACTTAACTTTAAATTTTTTTTCGGACGGAAAATGGAAAAAAATAAAAGACTCAATCAATGATACAACTATACCTCTTGATTATGTTACTTTGCCCCAAAAAGTTTATGAGGGAAAATTAGGATTTGCCTGGGTGGATGGTGATGAAAGAGATCCGAATATTTGGTTTATTTGCATAGAGAAAGATCCAGAATCTTTTGCAGATTTTAAAAAATGCCAATGACTATTTTAAATAACTATTAATATTTTTCAGTCACAAGTTTTAAGCGAATTATCATTATTCCTCTGAAGACAAGTAAACAAGATAGTGGGATTAATGTATTCTCCT
>MFNJ01000009.1:27777-44612 GCA_001782015.1 Candidatus Levybacteria bacterium RIFCSPHIGHO2_01_FULL_36_15 | reverse complement strand
TGAGCCGAATGTGGGCATTGTTCCGGTGCCGGATAAACGACTTGAAAAATTGGCTGATGTTGTTGCGGGCTTGGGCGATTCGTCTTTGATTGCAGCTGGTTCCACCTCGGAGGAGTCACGGCTTCGCAAGCTCAGCGGTTCGACTGAGCTCACCGTCGAAGTCCTGCCACCATCCGAGGAGGAACTTAGTTTATCCAAATCCGCTCGTCGCCGTCCGCCAATTGTTCCGGCTACCGTTCAATTCGTTGATATCGCGGGACTTGTCAAAGGCGCGTCAGAAGGCGCGGGGCTTGGGAATAAATTCCTGGCTCATATAAGAGAGGTAAGCGTGATCTGTCACGTGGTTAGAGTTTTTGATGATGAAAATGTTATTAAAGAAGGCGCAGTTGATCCCAAAACCGACTATGAGACTATTGAAACAGAATTGATATTGGCGGATCTGGAGACTCTTGAAAAATCAAAAATCAAAAATCAAAAATCAAAAGTTGTTGAAAAGCTGGTTGAAAATTTAGATAAAGGGATTCCTGCAAGAGATATAAAGTTTAGCGACGAAGAAAAAGAGATAATTGATCAATTGTTTTTATTGTCGGCAAAACCTGAACTGATTATTCTTAACGTTGCAGAACAAGATTATGATCCAAAAACAATAGATCTTATAATAAAAAAATATACTAGTATATTAGTAGTACCTGAGGAACAATTGGTTGTTATTTCAGCCAAAATAGAAGCGGAATTATCAGAACTCAATGAAGAAGAGCAGAAGCAATACCTAAAAGAACTTGGAGTGGAGGAATCGGGTTTGGAGCGACTCATAAAAAAGGCTTATGAAACACTCGGTTTAATTTCATTTTTAACTGCCGGCGAGAAAGAAGTAAGGGCATGGACTATTAAAAAGGGAACGAACGCGCAAATGGCGTCAGGAGTTATACATACTGATTTTATAAAAAATTTTATTAAGGTGGAAGTTATTTCATGTGATGATTTCGTAAGCATTGGGGGTTGGAAAAAAGCACGAGAGCTTGGGAAAACAAGAATGGAAGGACGGGATTACATAATGGCCGAGGGGGATGTAGTAGAATTCAAAATCGGGAGATAAGAAGATCCTCAGTTATGAAGTATTTGGTTCTTCCAGTTCTTCGGATATGGGAATGCCATTTTTTTCAAGAATTTCTTTTACCTGAGGTCTAAAATCGGGTTTTATGCGATATCTTGCTGTTTCTTGATAATGTTGGACGTCTTTAACGATAACAGAATCCGCATTTGGCGGAAGATGCAGGAGTCTTTTTAGCTTATTATTTAGGCTGTTAACCCTGTTGGGAGTATTATCTCTAGCCCTTGCTAACTGCTTGGATTTTAACTCATCTGTTTCATAAAACATAGGCGTAAGATCATCTCTTTGAACAAATTCTTCTTGCGGAGTAAGGCAAAGCAAACGGAGTGCCTTAAGGTCTTGGGGCGTGAATTGCTGTTCTGAAACCTCGCCTCTGTTTTTAATAAGTTTTGCTTGAATTAATCGAGAAGCGATGTCTCCTACTGTATGGGGATTTAAGCCCAGTTTTCTGGCAATTTGGTCATTTGAGTCTCCGTTATTTCTTGCTTTCATAACATCAGGGTAGTGCGGTCTTTTTAATAATGCTTCAACGTCTGTCTTTGTATCATCTTTAGGTTTTTTGGGAGGACTTTTTGTTGGTTTTTCACCAGCCTGTCTTGCGCCTTTTGCCATAAATTTTATGTTTATCCAGGCAGTCCTTTCTAATTCTTCTTCTGTATAAACATGTCCATCTACGCTAACCGTTCCCGGTGGAAGAAGTCTTGTTAATCTTTCCAGCTCCCGTTCATAATCTGAGTTCCTCGAAGGTTTTTCTGTATTTTCAGGAGGAACAGGAATATCTAAACGTCTATAAATATCTTTTGCTATTTTTGGCAAAGGATCTCTTGGGCTTTTTTTTATTTCCTGACATATTTTAAACAATCTTTCTTCTTCAGGGGAATCAGGTTTTTCAGATTTCCAAAGTCTTTCTAGGGTTGGAATTATCTTCAGGAGAACAGTTCTGGTAAAGACAGGGACATCCTGAGCGGCAATGTCTGCTCCTTCCGGTATTGCATTTTTGACTAGCTTAACAATGTCTGGCTCAATTGTGTTAAGAGCATTTACTCGGGCAGCGGTTAAAAAAGTCCCGGATAATCCTAGAACAGTATTTCTAAGCGCTGTAGAACTATCAATGGGAAAAGGAGCTTCAGACATATCCAAACCCAGTTTATTATTCTCAGCAGGATCAGGAGGAATCCCGCTGTCTGAAGAATCCTGATGTCGCAAAAATATATCTTTTTCTAATCGTGGAGGCATAGTGTGGGTATTTTAACATAAAATTCCTTTTTCAATAAATCCTTCGACTACGCTCAGGACTTTTGTTTTCATCTACTATAGGAGTTCATTTTTTCCTCTCACCTGTTTCTTCCGGAAAGAAATGACCTGAAAGCTTTTTCATGACACTATCCGGAGTTGCGTTTTGCCGGCGCATGCTTTGACACTCCTTAATAATTTGTCTTTCAAACGGTAAGGTTTCATCATTAATTTGAGCATTCCAATATTGATCAATTATCTGTTTTATTTCTGGAAAAAGTTCTTCAAATAAAGCTTTTATTTCAACAGGTGCAGGATTCAACCGGGGATCCCCTCTTATCAAAAGTCCCAGGTTTGTGGCTTGATCGTTGGAAGATGGAGGAAGCGCTGATTCCAAAAGTTTTATGGGATTTTTTCCAAGATTCTTAAGCAAATTTCTGGAAATATGGGAAAGGAAAGTTCTGGCAAGGTGGACTACAACTTTTCTTCTTGCTGTCTTGGCACGTTCCCGCCATGATCTCAGTTCTTGTTCAGATGCAGGATAAAGACTTTTGGCTTTAGGTTCTTCAGTGAGGGAAAGTGAAGTACCTATTTCTTCAGAGTCAGTGGCAGGCGGTACATCTTGGGGTTTGTTTTGATCAGAAGGAGGATCAAAAGTCCTAACTAGCGCATACACAGGTTCACTCTGATCATTTTCGGGGACGCGTTTTATTTTCCATGTTAATTTGTGAAGTCTACGCTTGTTTAAAGTTGTAAAACGCACTGAAATTTCATCGCTCCAACGTTTTTCTTCTTCTTTATCTGCAGGCATTCTTCCGTAGAAATCCAGCATTACTTCTTTTAATGTAGGATGGGATTTTACGGTGAATATCCCAAGCGTTCTTCTTTGCGGTATAGTGGGAGCAGGTTCTACAGGAGTACCGTCAGGAAGATGATATGTATCTTTTTCTCCTTCTTTTTTTATACTGATTGGCGGGATATCTTCAGGGTCAGTGCTTTCAACTCCTGTTTCTGCCTGTGGAGTTTTTGCGGCACTATGCTGAAGCATTCTAAAAATTTTCCTTCCCAATTCTGTTTCTTGTGAGTCAGGTTCATTGCCAAAATTATTTCCTTGTCCGAATTCTATTTTACCCATAAATCAACAGGATATTGTACATTGATTTTGTAAGGTAGTCAATGTTATAGGTTACTGGAATAACAGATTGGGTTTGTTTCATTTTCTTGTTGACTGGGAGTTTATAATATGATAAGTTATAAAATTAAAGATGGTAAATTGTACTTTTTGTAGAATTATCAGAAAAGAAATACCTGCCGCCATATTATACGAAGACGAAAAAGTAGTAGCCTTCAAAGATATCCATCCGGTTGCACCTATTCATTTTTTGATTATTCCCAAAGAGCACGTTGAAGATTTTTATAATCTTAACGAAACAAATAATTCGGGGATTTTAAGTGCCGCAAAGTGGCTGATTGATCATCACAGACTTATGGATAAAGGTTATAAGCTGGAGATAAACGGTGGCGGAGCTCAAATAGTAGGCCATGTTCATTTCCACCTGATAGCTCCAGTTGGCGCTCCTGTAGATGTTTGAATTTTAGCCTCAAACTGCTACAATTGCCTTTAATGATATCAAAAATACCTCTTATTAAAAGATATAATCATATTTTTTGTCAGGCTGAGACGTGGAAAAACGCAAAGTTTTTAAACGGCGATTTTTTTTATAAATACCGCGAAGAGCTCAAGAAAATAAGAGCGGGTTGTTCATTTGCGCCTGAAGAATTTGATAAAGAGCAGGAAGCGCTTGCCGCCCTGCGGTTTATTGTGGAGCAATTAAAAATAAAAAACATAAGGCTTGGAATAAGATGGAAAAAAGCAGTAGGCCAAAGTGGAAAAACAGACACTTCATTTTATGATCCCTATATTGCTTATTGCATAAAAAAAGAAGTGAATATATGTTTAAATGTTGGGCCAATAAAAACCTTCAGATGGCCAGAAGACCATGTTCCTGATCAGATCCTGAAAAAACTAAATGCAACTCCGGGAAAAGGCTCTATAATCAAGAAAGATTCTCATCTAGCACAAGAGGCGGTAAGTTATTTATATGAGCTGTTGAGTTTACTCACCCAAAAATACAAAAAAGAGGATCTTGCAAAGATTAGAATAATCCAGCCGGAAAACGAGGCTTTTAACAGTTTTGGAGAGCACCGATGGATCATGAGTGAAGAATATTTAATGGAGTTGGTAAAAATTATACACAAGTTCTTTCCCCACGTGAGTATATTGTTAAATTCTGCCGGATATTGGGATCTTGGAAAAATTTCCGGTTTTTATGAAAGAATACTTATGAAAAATCCTAAGTTTAAGGACAAACTTATTTCAGGATTTGATTACTATTATCTGTTTCCGCCGTTTTCCAGTATACCTTTAATTGGCAAGCTGGATCTGATTTCTATTAATAAAATATTTACCGGTGATGATTGCGCTTTAAACATTAAAAAGAGCAGGGAAGCGGGTTTTAAAATTGAGATTACCGAAGTGCAAATGGAGCCATGGGGTAAATTTGTATCTCCGGGAGCAAGCGCCCGGGAGCTTCGTTTTGTGCTGTTAAGATGTATCAATAATATTCTTGATCCAGAGGATAATTCAGTTGTCAGATTATGGGGAATTGAGCTTTTGGTAAAGAAAATACTTTCAAACAGGCTAACAGCAGAGGAAAAAGAGATAGTAAATATAATAAAAAAAATTAACAGCTGCTTATAGGCTTAGCCATTTCCATACTTTCTTTTGATCGGAACTTTGTATATAATAGAGGTGGATAAATTTTAAAGAACTCTGGTATGAGTTCTAGAAGAATTTGTTTGTGTTGATCCGCCAACTCTTACTTTTCGCCTTACCTACTATTCGTAGCGCGGCTCAAAGAGCGAATTTAGGCGGACATAATAAATTGTAAGCCCGACTGGATCGGGCAACAATTTCTAACGAGGGAGGTGTTTTTTATGGTTTTTGTAAAGAAACAACCGGGTGACTCAACAGATTCACTCATAAAAAAATTTTCAAGAAAAGTCATGTCTGAGGGGATTATTCAGGAAATGAAAAAAAGAGAATTTTATCTTAAGCCCTCACTTGCACGCAAATTTAAAAAGGAGCTAGCCCGCAAATTTGCAAAACAGTATCATGGGTAAGTGTAAATTCAAAGTGCAATCCCGATTTAATCGGGACAAGATTGTTTTAATAACTTTTAACTTTAAACTTTAAATTTTTAATTGTTTTGATGGATACTGACATAAAAGTACCAATTTTTATTGAGAGCAGATACAAACTGAACAGAACAAAGGTCAAGGATACGGTATGTGATGCTTTGAAGAAACAGGATATAAAAGGGCCTGTTGAGGTTTCTGTAGCCATAGTCGGAGACAGGAAAATGAAGAGGCTTAATAAAAAATACAGGGATCTTGATAAAACAACTAATGTGCTTTCTTTTTCCCAAATGGAAGGGTCAACAAATGTTTTACCGCAGGACGTTCTTATTTTAGGGGATGTGGTGGTTTCTTATCCTCAGGCAATCCTCGAAGCCTCAAAAGAAGAAATGCTGGTAGATGATAAAATCTGCGAATTAGTTGAGCATGGGGTTATGCATCTTTTGGGAATACATCATGAATAAAACTCAAAAGTTAAAAGTCAAAACTCAAAAATATAACATAAAGCTCAAAAGTTATATTTTGCAAATTTTTTACTTTTGATCTGCAATTTTGACTTTTGAATTTTAAGTTTTGGATTTAGCTTCGCGCTTATGGTTTTTTATAGAAAATACAGGCCCCAAAAACTTGAAGAACTTGATATTACCGGTGTTCGCGAAAAACTTTCTTCAATTGTAAAATCAGGCGATATTCCGCATGCGTTTTTATTTGCCGGGCCAAAAGGGCTTGGAAAAACTTCTGCTGCCCGAATTCTTACGAAAGCAATAAGTTGCAAGCGCTCAGTTAGTCAGCGTCTAGCGTCTAGTTCTAAGAGTAAAAAACTGAACGCTGAACACTATCAACTAGACGCTGATATTGAGCCTTGTAACAAATGCGATGCTTGCATTTCAATTACTAACGGTTCTAATCTTGATGTTATTGAAATTGACGCGGCTTCAAACAGAGGAATTGATGAGATAAGGGAACTGCGGGAAAAAATAAAATTTACTCCGCTGGCACTCGTGCGTAAAGTTTATATAATAGATGAAGTTCACATGCTGACAACGGAAGCATTTAACGCGCTTCTTAAGACACTGGAGGAGCCGCCAAGCCACGCGCTTTTTATTCTTTGCACCACAGAGCCCTGGAAACTTCCGGAAACCATTCTTTCCAGGACTTTTTTTGTGCAGTTTGAAAAACCAACTCCTCAGGAATTTTTAAGGTCAATAGGAAGGATCGTGAAGGCAGAGAATTTACAGATGGATAATGACGTATTTGATGAAATTTTTGACCTTTCCTCGGGAAGCTTCAGGGACGGCGCAAAAATTATTGAAGAATTGTCAATGGCCTCAAAAGACAAGAGAATTACAAAAGAACTATTGGAAACATCCTATAAAACCCATTCTATAGAAAATGAAATTTATGTGCTTCTTGTATCTTTAGAATCTAAAAAAACAAAAGAAGCACTGCTTGTTGTCGACAGGCTTGCCTGCAAGGGAATGGATTTTAAAGTGGTTACAGAAAAAATTGTTGGGTATTTACATAATATGCTTTTAAAAAGAGCAGGGCTTTCTACTATAAGGCAGGAGGTAAATAAGGACATTAAAGATTTAGACGTTTATCAACTTGAAAAACTTATTGAATATTTTTCTGCTGCATATAAAGAGTTAAAATTTTCGGTACTTTCCCAACTGCCTTTGGAAATGGCAATTATAAAATGGTGCGAGATTGATGTTGGAGATCAAAGATCAAAGATCAAAGATCAAAAAGAAACAGAAAAAAGAGAGGATAAATCAGATAAAGATACAAAAACTGTCACTCAAAAAGAAAACACTAATTTACCAGATTCGAATAAGACAAATAATGGGCAAGATTTGCTTAAAGAACTAATTGACAGGATAAAAGTTGACAGTCAGACAGTCGCGGGAGTTTTAAGAAGCTGCAGGTTGCAAATAAAGGATACAGAGATTACGATTATCGCGCCTTCAAAATTTCACAATGATAAGCTCAGCGATGTAAAAATAAAGGAAATTGTCGCAAAAAGGGCGGGGGAAATAATGGGTAAGAAGATTGAATTGACTGTTCAGATGAAGAAATAGTATAAAGTCAATCCCGATTAGATCGGGACAAAATATAAAAGTTTTTAGTTTTAAGTTTTAGATTTGCACTTTTACTTTTGAGTTTTGAATTAAGATATGGATTTTGGTATATATTTTATGCAATAATTTTAGTGAGAATTAGTCTGATCGGAGGTGAGTTAGTTTTATGTTTAATCCATTAAAAGGAATAGGGGATAAAGGAAAATTAATAGCAGAAGCTCTAAAAGTTAAGCGCGAACTTCAGAAAATAGAAACTACTGGGCAAAAAGGGGATGTAGTGGTTGTTGTCAGCGGAGAGATGAAGCTCAAAAGCGTTAAGGTGAGTGGAGAGGATAGAAATGACATAAAAGACGCAGTTAATGAGGCTCTTGAAAAAGCGCAAAAGCAGGCAGCTGCTAAAATGCAGGAAGTTGGAGGAGGACTACAGGGGCTATTAAGAGGGTAATTTAAATATTAAATAGTAAATTTCAAATATATTGTATATTTGCAATTTTAAATTTTATGTTGATTGTTGATCCTAATAATCAGGAATTATCTAAAAAGCTTTCAAAAGCGCTGTCTATAGATATTTTTTATCCGGAAATTCATGTTTTTCCGGATGGTGAAAGAAGGATAAGGATAAATCAGAATGTAGCAAATAAGTCGGCGGCAATTTTAAAATCAATTTCTACTCCTGTTGAAACTAATCTTCTTGAATTCTGTTTTACGGTGGATGCACTGAGAAGAAACGGAATTAATAATATTTTTGGGATAATAACCTATCTTGGTTACAGCCGCGCGGATCATATATTCAGAGTTGGTGAAGCTGTGCCACTTGAAGTTGTCATAAAAATACTGGAAGCAAGCGGTGTTGATAAAGTTCTGCTTATTGATCCGCACTCTATAAAAACTCCTGAATTATTTCATGTGGATGTGCAGGTAGAATCCGCTCTTTCTCTTTTTGGTCGTAAAATAAAAGAAATTGAGTCTGATAAAAATAATATTTCTGTTGTTTCTCCCGATATGGGCGGTATAAGAAGAATTAAAATTTTATCAAGAATGCTTGGAGGAGTGAAGGAGGCCACGATTAATAAAGACAGAGATTTGCAGACAGGAGAACTTAAAAATCTGGGTGTAGAAGGAAATCTTAACAGCAAATGTTTTATTGTGGATGATATGATTTCAACCGGCGGTACCATGACTGAGGCCATTGACGCAGTGACTGAAAAAGGAGTAGAAGAAGTCTATGTCTTCGTAACTCATCCTGTTCTTTCCGGTGACGCTCCAAAAGTTTTACAAAATTCAAAAGCAAAAAAAGTTTTTATGACTGACACAATTAATATTCCGGAAAACAAAAGATTTCCGAAACTTGAGATCCTTTCAGTTGCTCCTATTATTGCGTCAAAAATTCAAGAATGGATAAAAAACTTTTCAGTCTGAGAGTGTCAGATTGAAGAAGAACCTTGCGGAAGTTGATTGGCTTGATGACATATAGTATCAGTAACCTTGGTAAGTTTTCTTAGGGTTAACCTTTGCTTTTCAGGTGAACCTCTTGACGTGAAATTTCCTCTGATTATTGTTTTTACGTTTTTTACAGAATCTAATTCATTTTTTGAGTACCATCCCTCACCATCTCTTTTGAAAGTATAATTTTCAAATATTTCTTTGCCTCTCTCGTCCAAGCATTTTCTACTGATATTGATTATTTGGTCCGGATCATCATATTGATAGTAATATAGAAATTTGTATTCGCCTTTTAATCCTTCAAACTCAAAAGTTCTGTCTTCCGGAGAAAGTTCATGCGAGTATCTGTCAGGCGTGATATCCAGTTTTTCAAGCGCATTTCTTAATTGAAAAAACATAATGTAAATTCTTTCCTGGCTGGATAATTTTTTATCATGGTAGTCGGCGCCTTTTAATCTGTCAGTATCAACTCTGCCAAAAGCATCCCGGAATTTATCATTCCAGGTAGCTTCAGCAGTTTTTTCTGCCTCCCCCATAAATTTTGGAATTTTGGATGTAGGCAATTTTTTAGCTTGAGAAATCGCGGCTTCTGACTTTTTTTTATCCCACTCTTCCCATCTTTTGGCAGCAGTTTCAAAAGCCTGTTTTATTCCAAGGCTTTTTGGTTCTTCGTTATATTTCTCACTTTTGCTCATAGTGTTTTCCAGTAAATACGTACACCTAATTCAAGATAAAAAAGAATTATAGCAAGCAAAAAAAATTTTATCAATTAACTTGACTTTGTAAGTGATAATTAGTTAGATATTGTTAGGAGCAAAAATGCCTTCAAATAATTCTAGTGGCACAACAAACCAAGATTTGACATCTAAGTCGGATAAAAGCGGCGGGCTTTTTATTGATCCAAAAGCAGCAAGGCAAGAGTGGGAAAAATTTGCGCAAGCGCTTGGCAGACCGCTGTCGATGGATGAAAAGGCTGCAGCTGATATGGGTATTCCTCCTGTCAAGACAGAGACTCCTGTGGTAAATACTGCCGTTTTAAACAAACCTCAAGACGTTCCGGTATCACAAAAAGAAAAAACAGTTTTGCCGCCGCGGGGCATGGATGAGGATCCTAAATATAAAGATATAAGAGAACAGCTGAAAGCACAATGGCTTAAAGAAAAAGATGAAAAGGATTTTGAAAGTGAAGAAGGTAAAAATTTCCTTGCGGGAGTTTTGGAAAATAAAGCAATTAGCGTTTTCAGGGCGAGTTTCCCGGAACTTTCCAAAAAATATGATGAAATGGAAAAAACAAGAATTTATGATAACCCTGAGTCTGATCCGGCTATAAAAAATCTGGATGCGCGAGGAAAGGAGCTTGTAAGACAAGAAATAGAGGCGAGAATGGCAAAAGGGAATAATCCGTCTCTTGCGGAACTTACGGAAATAGAAGCAAAAGACGCAGAGTTAGCATTGGATGATTTTATAATAAACTATGCCGTTAAAGCTAGCGAATACGCAAAAGTTAAACCGGAAATAAAAGACGCGATCGCGGCAAAAGCGCAAAAGGAAAAAGAACAAAAAAAACTGGTTGTGGGAACCGGTGAGGAAATCGGAAAGTCACAAAACCAGAATGGTGCAGGGCAGGGAAAGCAGGAGGGTTATACGGGGCCTCCGCGCGGAATAGATGAAGACCCCAAGTATAAAGCCATTGTTGAGCAGTTGACCAAGACAAATACCCCTGCCAATCAAATAAAAAAAATTGCGGTGGATAATTTCAGGCAGGCAAATCCCCAGCTGGCGGAAAAATATGATGAAATGGAAAAAACCAGAGTATATGCTGATCCTCAGCAGGATCCTGTCATACAAGAACTTGAGCAGAGGATTTCAGATAAAATCCATGTTAAGAATGAACTTAGAAAAGGAGATATGTTGAGGTTGGGTGAGGACAAAGAAATCAGGGATGAGGTGCACAATGAAGAATACGCAAGATTTATAAGAATTTACCCCCAAAAAGCAATTGGGTACGCAGATTCGCAGAATCCAAATAGAAGCACGGCCATAGCAGAAGCGCTTAAAAAAGTGAGAGAAGATGATAAGGCAAATATAGAATTTCAGGAAAAAACTATTCAGACTCCAAAGACTCCAGAGGTTTTACAATCTCCAAAGGAGCCTTCAACTTCAAATAGTTCAGCGCCTCAGGAAAAAGCGATGGAACTTTTAAAAATTCATCCGGGAGCATTGGAGATGATCGAAAAATTTACGCAGGAAGATTTTGAAGAACTTATAGAAATGATCAGCAATTTACCAGCAGATGATGAAAAACAGAAAAAACTTAAAACCGGTCTTGTATCGCTTTTGTTAAAATTTTTATTATCTTCCGTGTCAAATTCCCAAAACGAAAAAAAAGACAACGCTTAATTTTGACAAAGAAAAGCTAAGCTTTATGGTAAAAAACCCAGTAAGTACTTGACATTTATTTTTTTATACCATACTATAAAAATATGCAGCTTACAGATGAGCATAAAAAAGACATAGAAAGAAGTATAATGGAATGTATAATAAATGCTCTCAATAAGGATTTAATTTCTTCAAAAGACCTGCCGGAAATATCTTCATACGTATTGCCAAAAGCGGAAACTATTACGACACAGGAAGAAATGATAACTTTTCTGAAGGAATTATCCGTAAAATGGAATATTTTCTCACAGGTTCTCTCATCTGAAAACGGAGAAGTGAGAGGCCAAATGGAAAGCCAAACGGTTGATAAGGTTACGGATCTGGTAAAAAGCGGAAAAATTGACGAAGCTTTGGATTTGGCAAAAAGCGTTACTGCGGACAATCAGAATACGCAGCAATAGAAAGAAAATATTATGGCGGAAGTAACAACAGCAGCGGAAACAGTAGCACAATCAATGGTACCTGAAGGCACTCCGGCGCCGGGCTTAACTGCTGAACAGCAGTTGAACAGATCTACTGCAAAACGATTTAATGAAACTTTCCAGACTACAAAAGGAGAAGATCCATTCGCGGCTTTAAGAGAGAGAGAACAAGTGGACCTTCATATTGACTTTGATAAGCAGATTAATGCACGGATTGGAACGGAAGTGACTCCTGTTGAAATGCCTGTTGTGGGTGGAGTTGCCGGAAATGCCGAAGGGATACGCATGAATGCCGCCAAGAATGCAGCGGAGCTTGGAAAAAGGGTGCAGGAAAAAGGTTATGATGCTCTAACTGATCCGGCAGAAAAAACGGCTCTCCAGAATGAACTTATTAATGTTATAAATCTACGGCCTGCGTTTGACAGCTTAAAACCGGAAGAAAAAACAGCGCTTGCTGAGGCAATGCTAAGAAATCCGGATTACCAAGCAAAGCTTGGAGAAATTCTTGCTGGTAGAGTTAATGTTGATATGGATCCTAAACTGGTGGAGGGGCTCAAAGAAGCGGCAGCAAAAAGAGATGGTGCCAAAGAAGACGTTGATAAAAAAAGAAAAGAGGTAACGCAAAAACAGGAGGAGGTAAGAAGAAATAAAGCAGAACTTGACAGGTTTACAATAGACAGAGACGAAACATTACCAGATGGTAGAGTAGTCTATGTTGTTGGTGATAAGTTAAGTGAATTAAGGGTAAGAGAAGCAAATGAAACTCTTGATAATACTGCTGTGAATGACGGTTTGGGTGAGCTTGGACTGGCAGGAATGACTGAAGATGAAATTAAGGAATTAAGAACTCAAGTCAGCGAGAAAATGAAAAATGGTACTTTTGATCTTGCAGCAGCACCTTATGAAGAACAGGTTATGTCAAATGTAATTACTCATGAGCAAAGTTTGGATAGGTTGGAGGATCTGAGAGATGAAAGGGTGGTACTGATGCAGGATGAGGCAAGACTGACAAAGGAGATAACCACATTAAAAGATGAAGTTAAGGCGTTGCGTGAAGCTGCCAATAAAGCTGATGATGTTTTTGACACAGCAAAAGCTGCAAAAGACAAACAAGAAGAGGCGTATGTTCAGGGATTAAAAAATATGTTTAGGGACGCGGGTAGAGGTGTTTTAGACGATGAGCTTAAGCAAAGAGCGGAAAGCTATAAAACCTGGCTTACCGAACAGAAAAAGAATGCTAAAGACGCGGATACTGAGAAGATTGCCCGGGTAATGGGAAGCAGATATGAAAGAGCGGAAAGGAAAGGAAAAGAGACAATATTTAAACCGAACAAGCAGAGAATAGAAAATGATTGGCAAGTAATAATGACAGGAGTGGGTCCGGAAGGAATTTTAAGAACAACTCTTACTTCAGGGCTTGAACCGAATCCGGCAGATACGCCGGAAGAGGCAGCAAGAAAAGAGCAGGAAATAGCAAGAATAGATAACAGATTAAAAACTGATAAGGATTTTGTGGCGCAACAATCCGCGTTAATCGGTGGAACAATTCTGTCCTATAAGATGCAAACAGGTAAATTGTATGAAGGAGATATTAGAGTTATGCTGCATAAAAGCTGGGGTGAAGCAGCTGTAAATAACGCGATTGCAAGCAATGAGAAGATAGTTAAGAAATTTGATGAAATATATGGAGACAAAGCTCAATTCACGGGAGGACGGCCTGGTTATGTTGAAAGGATGAAAAGAGAATCTGGTGCCAATTGGCTGAAATTCCTTGCTTTGCTGCTTGCAGGTACAGTTGCGGCTGGAGCTATGACAGCAAGATATACAGCCCAAGAGGGAGCAAGAGGATATCAAGGTCCGTAAATCCACTTCTTAGACTTTTTTCCTCACAGAGTACTTGACATACATTTTTGAATACCATACTATAAAAATATGCAGTTATCTGGTGAGCACAGAACAGAAGTAGAAAAAGCAATTGTGGAATTGATTGCTGCATCAATAGAAAATGGTAGTCTTGGCGAATCAGATCTTCCGGTAATCGCGGATTTTGTTTTAACTAAAATTGACGTTTTACAAACCCAGGAGGAATTGGTTTCGTTTCTTTCAGAACTTTCTCTAAAATGGCCGGTATTTTCAAACGTCCAAACTCTTGAACAAGGTAAAATTACGCAAAAAGCAGAAGATCAGGCTCTAAACAGCGCTTTGGATCTTGCGAAGGAAGGAAAGATTGATGAGGCGGTAGATCTCGCAAGAACCGCGACAGAGCCAGCGCAATCACCACAGCAATAAAATTATGGCGGACTTAACACAAGCAGAACAACAAGAAGCAGTAGTAAGAGCGGTAGTTGAAAGACCGCCTGTTGGTCCGCAAGTTCCGGGTTCTGTCCAGGAGCGGGCGGCAAAAATAAGACTAGAGCTTGCAGCACAAGGGCCAAAGAGCGCGCTTGAGGCTATGCGTCAGGCAAAAGAATCAAAGGAAATTTCAGATGAAAAAGTTAAGAGGGTTGTAGATGAAAACATAGGGTGGAAAAGAAACGCGGCCGGAGCAAGGGAAAGAGACAAAGAAGAGACTGCCAGATTTAATACGGCAAACAAAAATAAAGACAGGATCGCGGTTTATCTGAAAGAAGGTTATGACAAGCTGAATCCTGCGCAAAAAACTGATGTACTAAATGCGGTAGAAAGAGCTCTAAGAATTTCCCCTCAGGCAGATCAGCTTCTTTTCGCGATGAGCGATGATGTTAAAAAAGCAACAATAGAAGCAAAATTAAAAGATCCGGAATTCGCGGCAAAAGTAAAAGAAGTATTTGAAGGAGTTATAAACGCTGATACATTAAATAGTGAAATAGTTGCGGCGGCCAATTTGGAATTCCAAAAAGCAAAAGATGCGGAAGAAAAGAAACAGGAAGAAATTAACACAAATAAAGGTCAAACTGATAGTGTTGATAAACAGCTTGAGGATTTCGATATCGGAAAGCCAAAAGGGGATCAAATAGCAAGACACCAGGCAAATGTATCCATCTATGAAGATACTATTGAAATTTTCAATACCCAAATTGCTGATTTTGGACAGACGCTACAACAACTAAATAAAAATTTATCTAACGCAATAAGCGATAATGTAAAACCTGAGATAGATAGACTTAGAGCTGAAATAGCAGCAAAAACAGACGAAAGGAACGCGCTTATTATCAGAAAAAATGAAGGACAAACACAACTTAACGAATTAAAGAATTTAATACTAACAAGAGAAGATCTAAACAGGAAAAGGATCAAGTTTGGCGAAGATAGAATTAATCTGGATAAAGATATGGATCGCTTAAGAGATGAAAGGGCAAGAACGGAAGGTGCGCTTGAGAAAGCAAAGCATGATAAAGAAATTCAGGAATGGGAATTTATTGATAAGCTTGGCAGCACTTTTTCCAGCGCAACAGTGGAATATGTAGAGGGGAAACTTGCTGCGGCAGAGGCTAAGCAGGCAGAAATTATAAAGCAGGAAATAGCAGTTACCACTGACCCTGTTGAGAAGAAGATGCTGGAAGATCTTCAGGAAAGGTATAAGAAAACTAGAAAAGTTGGACTTGTCGGCAGAAGAGCAACTGTTGAGCAGGATAAGGCAAAGGCAAAAGAAGATTATAGCACTATGCTTGAAAAGGGACCTAAGGATATAATGAAAAGCATACTTGTTGCTCAGGGCATGAGCCCAACAGACGCTGATACAAAATTAAAGGATGATGCTTTTGTTGCAAAGATGCAGCCAAAGTTGGTTGAAAAAATACTCACCGCCCGTTTGAAGACGGCGCAAATTACGGAAAGCGAAGCAGAATATATTTTAGGTACCGACTGGGGAAAAGAAGCCATACAGCACGCAATCAATACCAATAAAGAATCGCAGGCAGCAATAGAGGCGCTAAGAAGTCAGAATGTTTTGAAACCGGAGCAAACTCTTATGGATAAATATAAAGAAATTGCCGCATCACACAGCAAGAACAAAAAAGGAGCTCTTGCCATAATGCTGGCTTTGCTTTTTGGAACTGCTTTCTTTGGCGCTGTTCCAGTAAGCATGGCTATAAAAGAATCTTTGACTGAAAGGTAATAAATTCATCATTAATCTCCTTGCAAAAATAACCTGTTGGTTTTATACTGTTTCTAAAGTCTTATGCTTTATTCGGAAATTTTTGGAAAAACTACTAAATCCGCGCCAAAAGATGAAATGGCTGTGAATGCCAGGCTTTTGCTGCAGGCCGGTTTCATTGATAAGCTGATGACCGGTTCCTACACTCTTTTGCCTCTTGGGAAAAAAGTGGAAGCAAAAATTCAACGAATAATTGCTGAAGAAATGAATCTTACCGGCGCGCAGGAACTTTTAATGCCGCTTTTGCATCCTAAGTCGATTTGGAATGAAACAGGGAGATGGGAAACGGCAAAGCAGGTTATGTACCAGTTCAAAAAAGATGGTAGGGAGTACGCTCTTTCCTTCACTCATGAGGAAATAGTTCTGGATCTTATAAGAAAACATGTTTCTTCCTACAAAGATTTTCCTGTAAAAATCTACCAGTTTTCAACTAAATTCAGAAATGAACCGCGCGCAAAATCCGGTATACTCAGGAGCCGTGAGTTCATAATGAAGGATTTATACAGTGCTCATACAAGCCAGAAGGATATGGATAAGTACTACTGGGAAGTATCAGGCGCGTACACAAAAATTTTCAAAAGAATAGGCCTTGAAGCAAAAATAGTTGAAGCCTCGGGTGGAGTTTTTACGGAATCACACACGCATGAATTTCAGGTATTATCTGAAAGCGGAGAGGATGTCATTTTTTATTGTGATAAATGCGATTTTGCCCAGAACAAAGAGATTGCAACGGTAAAGGAGGCAGATAAATGCCCAAAATGTAAAAATTCTGTCAA
>MFNJ01000009.1:0-27727 GCA_001782015.1 Candidatus Levybacteria bacterium RIFCSPHIGHO2_01_FULL_36_15 | reverse complement strand
ACAGCGAAAAAATGAAAGTTACTTTCACGGATGAAAAAGGGAAAAGAAGCTATCCGTATTTCGCGAGTTATGGAATTGGCGTGACCAGGCTTATAGGTGCAATTGTTGAAATGTTTCATGACAAATCAGGCATTATTTGGCCCGTTTCCGTTGCTCCTTATCTTGTTCACTTAATAGCACTGGGTGGATTGGGAGTTCAGAAAGAAGCACTGCAGGTTTACGAGCTTCTCAAAAAAAACGGGGTAGAGGTTTTATATGATGACAGAGAGAATAAAAGCGCTGGCGAAAAGTTTGCCGATTGTGACCTAATTGGTATTCCTTTAAGAATGGTAGTATCGGAAAAAAACGGAAAAATGGTTGAGCTGAAAGCAAGAAAAAACGGAAAAACAAGTCTGGTTGAAATGAGTAAGCTGATTGACGCGGTGGTAGAATTTGTCTCTTAAAAATCTACAAGCCCAAAGAAGATTTTTTTATTATTCCAAAAAATATCAGCCAGAAGAAAGTATAAGCTGTAAAAAATATAATTCCAAGACTTACCTCCAGAATTCCGCTGCTTTTCTTTTGTGGTTGGGACATATTTAAAATCATATTCTGTTCGGGTGGCGTAAGCGGAGTTTCCTTTTTTTCTTCAATGTTTTTTTCGGAAAAAACAAATGGTTTAGAATTGTCTGTAACAGGCGCTGGTGGAGTGTTTGCTGGCGGTTGTGGCACAGCTGTATTGGTAGGATTTTGAGGAAGAGGTTGTTTGGGAGGAGCAACTGGCTTTACAGGAGTACTCATTACTTTTTCATACATTTGTTTGAGGTCAGGAGAAAGCTTTTTAGGATCCATATGAATATAATAAACGAAATTTTGACTTGTTGTCAATATTTAAAAATTATCCATTCAGGAATTTCCAAGGATGTTTAGAATTCATTCCTCTTTTTATACTTTCATCATTATTAACAAATCCAACAGTACTTGTTAATAGTCTTATTAACCTTTATACTATATTTCTGGAAAAGATGAAAATAATTGTAACTCATAAGTCTCCGGATATGGATGGTATTACTTCAATCTGGCTGATCAGGAAATTTTTTCCGGGCTGGCAGGATGCGCAGGTGCGCTTTGTCATGGCCGGAGAAAAACTTGAAGGCCGTTATGATAAAAAAGGCGATTACATAGAAAGAATTAATAGCAATGAAGTTGTTCACGTGGATACCGGTTTTGGTAAATTTGACCATCACCAGTTAGAAGACTGTAATGTTTCCGCCGCGAGCCTGGTTTTTGATTATATTCTTGCAAGCGGAAATATATTGCAAAATGAAATAAAACAGGAAGCGTTGAAACGAATTGTGAGCGTGGTTGTGCAGGACGATCACTTCCAGGAAGTTTATTATAAAGATACATTGGCTTTATATCATGATGTTTCACTTTTTAGAATAATGGACGGACTGAAGCTGGAATTTCCGGGTAATGATGATAAATATGTAGAAATCGGAATTCTTTGTTTGAATGCGCTGTTTCATACTTTTGAAAATAGGGTTTGGGCGGAGCACGAAATGAAGGACAAGGCAGTAGAATTTAAAACACAATGGGGACAAGGCATGGCAGTTGAAACCGTGAATGACATGGTGCTTGATATAGCACAGAAGAAAGGCTACGAAGTTGTAATGAGAAAGGACCCTAATAACGGTTTTGTAAGAATAAAGGCAAAACCATGCTCCTCTTATGAGTTTGAAAAGAAGAAAAATAAAAAAGAAAAAAATGTGGACTTAACCAATATTTATGAACAGCTTAAAAAAATGGATCCGCAGGCTACATGGTTTTTGCACGTTTCCAAAAAACTTCTTTTAAACGGGAGTTCAAAAAATCCAAAAATGAAAGGAACCAAACTTACTTTACCCAAAATCATAGAAGTTTTTGAAAGCTTTATGAAAAAATAAAACTCTTCATGATTTATGGCTCGGAGTAACCTTTTTTTTATTTGCAACGTGCCTCAGCGCATTCTTTAAATATACTCTTTTTTCACTTACTCTCATGATGATAAAAGATTACTCCTCGCTTTGTAATTCAGAGCAATTCTAACCACTTGACTTTACTAAGATAAAGTAATATACTTTATCTTAGTAAAGCATGAATTATAGCGTAGATAAGGATTCAAAAGAGCTTTTTGAGGCTATTCTTTCATTAAAAACAGTTAGCGAGTGCAAAAAGTTTTTGAGAGATTTATTAACTGAGCCGGAAATAAAAGAGTTTGCTAACAGATGGAAAGTAGCTCGGATGCTTGATAAAAAAATTCCATACGGAAAAATAGAAAAAGAAACGGGAATGAGCAGTACCACGATTGCAAGAATTAATAAATGGTTAACAAACGGTATGGGAGGATACAGACTTATATTAAAAAGAATATATAAAAAATAAAATATGGAAAATTTAAATAAAAAATTAGACCATCATAACACATCGCTTGTGGGCGGTGTGAATGATGCTGGTTAGAAGCTAATCAAGGAACAAGCAATTCATCCCGCCAAAACAGGCGGGATTTTTGTAAATAAATATATGGCAAATATAAATGATAAAAATTTAAAACTGGCAGTACAAAAACAAGGGCGTTTAACCGATGAAACGCTTGAGTTTTTGCGTAAATCTGGCCTTGAATTTGAAAGTTATAAACAAAGGCTTTTAGCATCATGTAGAAATTTTCCTTTAGAAATTATTTACGTGCGGGATGATGATATTCCAGATTATGTTGCTTCTGGAACTGTTGATCTTGGAATTCTTGGACAAAATATACTAAACGAAGAAAGTCCAAAGATTAAAAAATTACTCAATTTACGGTATGGATTTTGTTCTTTAACGGTAGCTGTACCGAAGGAGTCAGAAATTAAGGACATAAAAGAACTTAAAGGTAAAACGATTGCAACATCATATCCTGAATCAACAAAGAGATTTTTTAAAGAAAATAATATACCTGTAGAAGTAGTAAATATTAGCGGATCGGTAGAAATTGCTCCCGCGTTAGGTGTGGCGCAAGCGATAGTTGATTTGACATCTACAGGCAGCACTCTTGTTTTAAACGACCTTAGAGCACTAACAAAAGTTTATGATTCTGAAGCAGTTTTAATCACTAATGAAAAGACTTTAAAAAACCACAAAAAAGATTTGTTAGAAAAGCTAATAATGCGTTTTAAGGGTGTGCTTTCTGCAAAAGATTATAAATATGTAATGATGAACGCACCAGAAAAAGTGCTTCCTAAAATAAAAAAGATTATTCCAGGTTTAAAATCTCCTACAGTTTCTTCTTTAGCAACAAAAGGATGGTTCTCAATACAAACAGTAATAAAAGAAGACATGTTTTGGGAAACAATCGAAAAACTCAAAAATGTCGGCGCATCAGGAATTATTGTTTTGCCGATAGAGAAAATGATTATTTAAAGAGGCATTATGAAAGTTATAAATTTAAAGGATTTATCAAAAAAGGATTACCAAAGAATTGTTAGGCGTTCTACTGGAACTAATCCTGAAATTATGCCTAAAGTCCGAATGACAATGGAGGCTGTCCGGAAGTATGGCGATAAAGTGCTTATTGATGATTACAAAAGAAGATTTGGAGAGGAAAACTATAAATCGCTTTTAGTATCTAAAGCGGAGATAAAGGAAGCATATAAAGAAGTAAGCGAAGAATTTATTTCAGGAATTAAGCAGATGATAAAGAACATTACTGCTGTACATCAAGCACAACTACCTACGAAAAAAGATACGGTAGTTAATTCTGAAAAGGGAATTTCAGTATGGAGAGAATGGCGACCAATAGAGAAAGTTGGGCTTTATATTCCTGGTGGTAAAGCTATTTATCCATCTTCAGTCCTCATGAGTGCTATTCCAGCACAGATTGCTGGATGTAAAGAAATAATTATGTGTTCACCTGCCAGAGGAAATGGTCAAATCCCCGCTCCTACGCTTGTAGCAGCCGACATGATTGGTCTAACAAAGATTTATAAAACAGGTGGAGCGGAAGCTATTGCTGCAATGACCTATGGCACAGAAACCATACCTAATGTTTATAAAATTTTTGGAGCAGGAAATTCTTATGTTACTGCAGCAAAGATGTTGGCTCTTGAAACTATAAGTATTGATATGCCTGCTGGTCCATCAGAGGTTTTTGTAGTAGCAGATGAAACCGCAAATCCTGCGTATATTGCTGCCGATTTACTGGCAGATGGCGAACACGGTGAAGATTCTGCTTGTGTATTAATTACAACCTTTCAAGAGGTTGCAGAGCAAACCATTAAAGAAATTGAAAAACAACTGCCTAAACTTTCAACGGAAGAACGAGCTAGAGAATCTATAAAAAGATATGGATTATTTGCTGTAGTAGATTCACTTGATGAAGCAATCGCGTTTACCAATGAGTATGCTCCAGAGCATTTGGAAATTATGACAAGAAATCCTGAAGCATTAGTCAAAAAGATCACAAATGCAGGGTCAGTTTTTCTTGGAGATTGGACTTCAAAAGCAACCGGTGATTATGCAACAGGTGCTAATCACGTTTTACCAACAGGTGGAATGGCTAAAATGTATCCACCTTTAGGAGTAGATGCTTATGGAAAATGGATGCAGGTACAGAGATGTACCAAAGAAGGATTGAGACAAATAAAAAATACGATTGAGATAGTTGCTGTGATAGAACAATTGCCTGCACACAAAAATTCTGTATCTATAAGATTTTAAACTCATGAAAAATTTAGCATTGCAAAGAATAAAGGAAATGAAATCTTATAATCCGCCACTATCTGGACGGCGTGCATTTAGTGGAATACTGTTAGATTTTAATGAGCGAACACTTTCACCCTCATTAAAGGTACAAAAATCTATTCAACAGCTATTAAAATCAAACAAATTACAGCTTTATCCGGAGTATGGAGATCTCGAAGGTAAATTAGCTTGCTATGTTGGCGTAAATAAAGACCAGATTATGATTACAAATGGATCAGATCAGGCAATAGATCTCATTTTCCGAACATTTACAGATGCCGGTGATAGTGTGATAATCCCAACTCCAAGCTTTGCAATGTTCTCTCAGTCAGCCCAAATAGTAGGAAATAAGATATTGCGTCCCTTGTACCCAAAACAGAATTTGTCATTTCCTTTGGAAGAAGTAGTAGGAATGATTAATGATTCAGTAAAGCTTATTGTTATTTGTAATCCAAATAATCCTACAGGTACACCAGTATCAATTGAGAATATCGAAAAAATTGTCAATAAAGCTCCTAACGCAATAATCCTTGTAGATGAAGCGTATTTTGAATATTCAAACCTGACCGCAGTCCCACTTATAAAGAAATACCCAAATATTATTGTATTAAGAACTCTATCGAAAGCTTTTGGTCTTCCATCTCTTCGGGTTGGTTACATTGTCGCTTCAAGTAATTATATTAATGAACTTTTGAAAGTGCGCGGTCCATATGATGTAAATATGATAGCTTATGTAGCTTCGATTGCAGCACTTGATGATCAGAAAGTCGCAAAAAAGTATGCAGATGAGATTATGAATCAAGCAAAACCAATGGTTGAAGAATTTTTTACCAAGAATGGCATCACTTTTTATAAGTCTGCAGGTAATTTTCTACTTTATAGACCAATTCAGGAGCAGGAAGAAAGAATTTTAAAAGAGAATGGTATTTTAGTACGTCCTCAAGATAAAACAAATATAGAAAATACGCTTCGCTTAACCATTGGAACTACTGGCCAGATGAAACGATTTATTAAAGTGTACCAGAATGTAATTTTGAATAAATTGGAGTCAAAGAAATACGCCTTTTTAGATCGCGATGGAACCTTAATTTTTGAGCCTCAAGATACATTTCAAATTGACAGTATTGAGAAGTTAAAAATTTTAGGAGGAGTAATTAAAGGCCTAAAAGAGCTTAAAAGGCAAGGATACGAGCTTATTATGATTTCAAATCAAGATGGTTTAGGAGCTTCTTCTTTTCCACAAGCTAATTTTGATGCACCTCAAAATAAGATGCTCAATATTTTTGAAGAAAATGAAATCAAGTTTAAAAGAATATTTATATGTCCACATTTACCATCAAAGAACTGTGGTTGCAGAAAACCGAAAACAGGTCTTGTTAAAAAGTTTCTGAGAGATAATCAAATAGACAAAAATAATTCATTTGTATGTGGAGATAGGCAAACTGATAAATTGTTTGCAAAAAGTCTCGGGGTTAAATTTATTCCCATGCAAACAAATGGAGATTTCTACCAAGCACTTGAACAAGGAGGTGTAATTGTATGAATCGTAAAGCAGTAATAGATCGAAAAACCAATGAAACAGATATAAGTATTTCTCTTAATATTGATGGTATTGGAAAAAGAGAAACTGATATTCCTGTTGGCTTTCTTACCCACATGCTTGATTTTTTTGCTAAGCATGGATTATTTGACCTTAGCATCAAAGCAAAGGGTGATACTTATATTGATGAGCATCACACAGTTGAAGATATTAGAAATATTCTTTTGGCAGGAGCTGATAAGGTTTCTTTAAACACTCCCGCTGTGAATAACCCTAAGTTTATTATAGAGGCTTCTAAAGCATTTGGTAGCCAATGTATTGTCCTCGCAATAGACGCAAAAAAAGAAAATGATAGGTGGAAAGTATTTATAAATGGCGGTAGAACGGCTACTGAGTTTAATGTTATAAATTGGGCAAAAGAAGCTGTTCAAAAGGGTGCAGGGGAAATTTTATTAACCAGTATGGATAAAGATGGTACTAAGAATGGATATGACATTGAACTGACAAAAGCTATCTCAGAAAGTGTAAATGTTCCAGTAATAGCATCAGGTGGAGGTGGAAAGATTGAAGACTTTTCTAATGTTTTTCAAGAAGGAAAAGCTGATGCTGCACTTGCAGCATCTCTCTTTCACTTTAGAGAACTAACAATTCAAGAAGTGAAAGATTATCTGGAAAAATTAAATATACAAGTGAGGAACTAATATGAAATTCTCTATAGATTTTTTAAAAGGAAAGGGTTTGGTGCCTGCAATAATCCAGGATTATCAAACTGGTGATGTTTATATGCTCGGATATATGAATGAAGAGTCTTTACAAAAAACGCTTGAAACAGGCTGGGTGTATTTCTATAGTCGCAGTAGACAAAAGCTCTGGATGAAAGGCGAAGAATCAGGAAACAAACTTAAGGTAAAAGAAATTTACTCTGATTGTGATAATGATTCAATACTTGTTAAAGTAGAATTGATCGGTACCAATGTTTGTCATGTTGGAAATAAAAGCTGTTTTTATGATAAGTTGGAGAGTAATATATGACAATAGAAGAACTTTGTCAAATAATTAAAGATCGTAAAAAGAATATGCCTAAAGATTCTTATGTGGCATCTCTTTTTAGAGATGGAAAGGATCGTATTATTCAAAAAGTTGGAGAAGAGGCGACAGAAGTAGTTATTGCTGCAAAGAATAAAAGGAAAGAAAGAATTATTTCCGAAGTTGCTGATTTAGTATTTCATGTTCTTATTATGCTTTCAATGTTTGACATTTCGTTCAATGAAGTTTTAAAGGAGCTGGAAAAAAGAAGAAAAACTGGATCATGAGTCAGCATAATACGGATTAGGCGGTAAATATGGTATTATATGATTAAAGCTTAAATTCTTCGACGAGCTCAGGATCTTTTAATTAATTAATATATGAAAAATATAGAACCAAAAACTTTAAAAGGGTTCAGGGATTTTTTGCCAAAAGAAGCATTGAAGCGACAGTATGTCGTAGATACTTTAAAATCGGTATTCACGTTGTATGGCTTTGCGCCTCTTGAGACGCCGGCTTTGGAATATGAAGAGATTCTGTCCGGTAAATACGGTGAAGAAGGGGAGAGGCTCATGTATAAATTTGTGGATCGCGGCGGTCGTAATGTTGCCATGCGCTATGACCAAACAGTTCCTTTGGCCCGTGTTGTTGCCCAGTATAAAAATGATTTACCCATTCCGTTTAAGCGCTACCAGATGCAGCCGGTCTGGCGGGCGGAAAATACCCAAAAGGGAAGATTTCGGGAATTTTTGCAGGTTGACGCGGATATTATTGGTTCGGAAAGTTTGCTTGCCGATGCAGAAGTAATTACGCTGACTGTGAAATCTCTTGAAAAACTCGGCTTTAAAAATTTTAAAATTCTTATAAATGACAGGAAAAATTTTTCTTTAACTTCAAATACAAAAATAACAGACGAAGATTTTATAAATATTATCAGGGCCATTGACAAACTAAAAAAAATCGGCAGGGAAGCAGTTGTTGAAGAAATCGCAAAAGCAGGAATTTCCAAAGAAGAAGCGGAAAAAATCTTATCTGAAATTGAAACACGTGAGCAGACAGAATTAATAAAAGACCTAATGCAGACTCTTAAAAAAATGAATATTCCTCAGGAAAGAATAGAGTATTGTCCAACTTTGGCACGTGGACTTGATTATTATACCGGTATGATTTTTGAAGTAGAAATTGACGGATATTCCGCAGGTTCCGTCTGCGGTGGAGGAAGATATGATAATTTGATTGGTTTATTTGCCGGTCAGAATATTCCGGCTGTTGGTTTTGCATTCGGATTTGATCGGATTATTGAGGCAATGGATGAACTAAAGCTTTTCCCACAAAATTTGGAACTCACAAAAATTCTAGTAACCGTTTTTTCACCGGAATTAATCGATAAATCATTAGAGGTAAGTTCTCGACTTCGGGAGGTACCGTCTGGCACATCCCTTCGTTCGAACAACATAAACACAGAGCTTTGGTTAGATCCGGAAACAAAACTTGATAGACAGATAAAATACGCAGACAAAAAAGGAATACCGTTTGTTATCATTATTGGTCCGGATGAAGCGGAAAAAAACAAAGTTACCATTAAAAATATGAAAACCGGCGAGCAAAAAACGATTGAGATAAACAGCCTCTTTGATGAAATCAACAAGTAATATTAAATTTGCATATTTGGCACTTATTACCGCCTCTCTTATTTGGGGAGCAACCGGGCCGGTAATGAAGTTAACTCTTGAAACAGTACCGATATTTATGCTTGCTTTTATACGTTTTTCAGTTGCATCTTTGCTTTTATTTCCGTTTGTAAAAAACAGACTTCATATAGAAAAAAAGCATGTGAGAAATTTATTGTTTTCCGCATTATTAGGGGTAACTTTAAACATAGGGTTTTTCTTTCTTGGCCTAAGGCTTACAAGTGCTTTAAATGCGGGCATATTAATTGCATCAACGCCTATTTTTACTTTTGCTTTTGCCCATTTTTTACTTAAGGAAAAAATCCGGATTAATTTTATTTTGGGAGCAATTCTGGGGATAACCGGTGTATCGATAATTATTGGAAGAGATGTATTGCAGAGAGGATTAGGACTTTCACCGTTAGGCGACTTTTTGATAATTTTGTCTGTTTTGTCTTTTGTGGGATTTGAAACGGCAAGTAAGAAACTGTTTAAAATTTACAGCCCTCTGGTTATTACTTTTTATTCTTTTCTGATCGGTGCGATTACATTTTTACCTTTTGCGTTCTGGCAGAACATTGCCGATTCTTCATGGATGGGCAAATTGTCCCAGCCTGTGGTTTTTGGAATAATTTTTGGAATATTATTATCATCACTTAGCGCATATTCACTGTGGGAATGGGGTCTCTCAAAAGTTTCCGAGTCGCGAGTCGGATTTTTTCTCTACCTTAATCCCATCTCCTCAACGCTTACGGCTGTATTATTACTTTCTGAGAGAATTACCCCAGTTTTTCTTCTTGGATCAGTTTTTATCTTCACCGGCCTTTTTTTGGCCGAATTTCATTTCCATTTCGGGCTTTTCCTAAAAAAAGAAAAAACTCCTTTGCCGTCTGTGACACCGATCAGCTCGCCTTAGTTTTTTAATAGGCACGTGCTGGTTTTTGAGAAGTCCTTGAAGTTTTTTGTACTATAAACGCAATATCCTCTTTTCTTCTATCTATTAAACTTGGGTCTAATGTTTCATAAATTCTTAAAATTTCCGATATTGGTATAGTTTTCTGCCCGCTACCATTATTTAATGCGCTTTCTTGACTTAGGCGCAATCTTGCGCCGTACAATGTTTCCAGGAAAACTCCTTCTACTGTTCCGCGGGTGTAAGGAGATCTTTTATTTTTCTCATAAAGCTCCGGAAGTGTCGGCTCTCCAAGTTTTTGAGGTACTTTTCTTGCGGCTACAAGCAGTCTCACTTGTTCTTTTTCCATTTCCGTCAAAAGTCTACCTGCTCGTGTTTCCCTCATTTTAATTATAGTTACAAGTTCGTGTTTTTTGCCTTTAAAAGGACAGGGTTGTCCAAGATGCGCTTTGCTTCGTGCTTCTCGTGTTTGGTTCTCTGTTGGGTGGGAAAGTAATCCTCTTAATCTGGCGTGTTCCCTTACGTTTCTGATCTGTTTTGGGGTAAAACCGGTAAGAGCTACAATCTCATGTACAGTTTTCCCCTCTCTCAAAAGAGGAAGACATTGAGTTTGTTTAATACCATAACTTAGTTTCTCTGCCATACAATAAATCTTGTGTTCTGGCACAATATAAGCTATAATTATACATCATGAAGGCAAATTCTCATCCAAAATACAATCCGCAAGCACAGGTGGTTTGCTCCTGTGGAAACATGTTTACTGTGGGTTCCACCAAGGACGTCATTCATGTGGAGTTGTGCAACAAATGCCATCCTTTTTACACCGGGCAGCAGAAATTTGTTGACACCGCTTCAAGAATTGAGAAATTCCAAAAGAAGATACAGAACGCAAAACCAGTACAAGACAAAAAGAAAAAAGACAAACAGGAGTATCAAGGTCCTCTGACTCTTCGGGATATGCTGCAGGCGATAAAAAGATAGCGATAAAAATTCCAAATCTGAATACCCGCTTTGCCAAGCGAAGCGAAATTCGAAATAAATTTATAAATTTTGATTTTGGTATTATTCCGGATTTAGTGCTTAGAATTTAGGATTTTAACATTATGGATACCAGTTTTATTCAAACACAAATAGAAGAAATTGAAAAAAAAATAAGGGACACGGAAGCACTTCTCTCTGATCCTTCAATGGCGTCTTTGGCAAAAGAGGAAATTGAAAACCTCAAAAAACAACTGGAAGAGCTTCAGAAAGCGCTTGATTCAATTGCTGCGATAAAAAAAGAGAATCCTGTGGCTCACACTTTTGGCGATAGGAATGTAATTATTGAGGTAAAAGGCGCTGCCGGTGGAGATGAAGCAAAAATCTGGGCTAAAGAGCTTTTAAGAATGTATATGCGGTATGCAGAGCAAAAACGGTTAAGGGCAGAAGTAATTGATGAATATGCAATGAAAATTATAAGCCCGAATGCTTTTTCTGTATTTAAATATGAAGCTGGTGTTCATAGAGTCCAAAGAGTTCCTGAAACAGAGAAGAGAGGCAGGGTACATACTTCAACTGCAGTAGTGTCTGTTTTACCTGAGCTTGAAGATTTTGACTTGCACATAAGAGATGAGGAGATTGAGTTTGAGGCATACAGAAGCGGAGGACACGGAGGACAAAACGTGAACAAAGTTTCTACTGCCGTGAGATTAAAACACAAGCCAACGGGGATTGTTGTAACATGCCAAACAGAAAGACATCAGGCGCAAAACAGAGAAATTGCCATGCAGCTTTTGCGTGCTAAACTTTGGGAACAGGAACTTGAAAAAAGACAGGAAACTTTATCTGATCTTAAATCAACACAGATTGGTAAGGGTATGCGCGCGGAAAAAATAAGAACCTACAATTTTCCACAGGACAGAATAACAGACCACAGAGTTAGTAAATCCTTTCACAATCTTCCCAAAATAATGGATGGGGGATTGGATGAAATATTATCAGATCTTAAAACTCTGGATAAACAAGAAAACCCGCAGATGTAAAGAATTTATTGGAATTTTATTCCCTCATTTTTCCGCCGTATTCTTTTGTTCCCTGGCTTTGCTGTAGATTTCTTTTTTTAAGTAGCGTTGCTTCTGGAGCGCCCGTTAAACCTCTGGTCATACTGGTACTTAAAGCAGGCATTTGATGTGACTTTGTAGTTTCATTTGTTTGAGGGAGAGGCTTTTCTGATTGTTGTGCCATTCCCAATTGTTGCGCTTCCTGAAAAAGTCTTTGTTTAACCTCTGCGATTTTTACCGGATTTTCCGCGGCCTCTTTGCCTTCAAGGCCTTTTATTTCTTCAGGAGTTTTTTTATCAATATTAAGAAGTTGTCCGATAACATTTTGCGGCATTGGACTTATCTGATTTACGATAGTTTTTGCAGCCGGTTTAATGCCTTCTTCAAGAAGTTTTTCACCGATATCTGCCATTATTTTAGTCATATATTTTTAATCACCTGGCGCTTGGGCCAGTTTTACCCTGAAATCTTTCATGTCTGCGTCTCTATATACAGTAACCGTTATTGTATCCCCAACTTTTTTATTGGAAATAATATCCGCAAGGCTTCCATCACTACCGCTTATGTTTTTTCCATCCACTTTAACTATTATATCATCCTTTTGTATGCCGGCTTGCTCGGCTGGTGATCCGTTAGTTATGTCCTGAATATAAGCTCCCTGCGGAACGTTGTTTAAAAGTGCCGTTCTTTGGTTGATGATTGTATAGGTAACTCCCAAATATGGTCTGTTAAATTGGCCGGTTTGGTTGAAGTTAGTTAAAGAATCTTTAACTATATTTATTGGAATTGCAAAACCAATATTTTGCCCTGATTGGGATACTGCGGTATTTATCCCAATCACTTGTCCGGAGGAAGCAAGAAGAGGGCCTCCGGAATTACCCGGATTAATCGCGGCATTGGTTTGTATTACATTATCAAGTCTTTCTGCAAAACCTTCAAACGGGCTTCCGGCTGTAATTCCGCGGCCAAGGCCTGAGATTACACCCGTTGTAACCGTGTTTCTGAATTCCCCCAGAGCGGTTCCTATCGCAATTGCCATTTGTCCCACCTGGAGTTTTGAGGAATCTCCCAGCTGTGCTTCTTTGAGCGTTCCCAGGGGAGGATTTGAAATTTTCAAAATAGCTATATCATTTGAAGGGTCTCTATAAATTTTGTCAACTTTATATTTATTGCCTTTATAGTCAACAATAAAATATGTAAGCGTTCTGTCTGAAACAACGTGCTTGTTTGTTACTATAAGCCCATCATTTTTAATAACAAAGCCTGAGCCTATGTAATTATCTTCTGGGTTGTTATTAGGAGCTTGGTTTGGTTCTTGGAAAAATACTGAAAAGGGCCCCATGTTAATGTTCCCCGGGTTTTGGGCTTGTGACTGTTGTGCTCCAACCGTAACAACGGAAGGGGCAACATTTTTAACAACATCAATTACTACAGATTCCTCTGTAATTACTTTAACTTTTTCAGGAGCCGGAGTTTTTGTATCGGAAGAATTGGGAAGTTTTAAAGCATTTTTTGTACCGGACCCAACTAGTGTATATATAATGAGTAAAACCACCAGAAGAACAAGCAATTTTTTCATAAAATCCAGAATAGTTTACAACTCAGAAAAATTATTGTCAAGAGCTCTCTTTTTAGCTTCAAAATGGCATATCTTTGTGCTAATTTGCCTCTTGTATTTCTCCCTAATCTTTTGTATCATACGTGAGTACTGTATGCGTAGTTACAGATTAGTTTTATTATTAAAAAGCGGCCTTAAAAAAGAGCAGAAAGATAAACTTTTGGAGAGCGTTAAGAAGTGGGCTGGAAACATTAAGGACGAAAAGATTCAAGAGTTGGGAGAGAAAAAACTTATTTACACCGTAGCAAAACAGCGAAGCGGAGAGTATGTTGTGATGGATTTTAACATGGAAAAAGTAAACCTTGATCTTGACAAAAAAATAGTTATAGAAGATGATATATTAAGACATTTGTTGGTGAGGATAAAGTAGTTCAAAGTTATAGTTAAGAATTAAAATTTTGAACTTTGAATTTTTAACTAAATATGGCAAGGAGTTTGAATAAGGTACAATTAATCGGAAATTTAACTCGGGATCCGGAACTTAGATACACCCCGCAGGGTACGGCAGTTTGTACGTTCGGGGTGGCAACTAACAGAAGTTGGGTGACGGATGCAGGAGAAAAGAAAGAAGATACAGAGTTTCATAGGATTGTTTCATGGAATAAGCTCGCCGAGCTTTGTTCCCAGCTTCTGAAAAAAGGCAGGAAAGTCTTTGTTGAAGGAAGACTTTCAACAAGGTCCTGGACCGGTCAGGATGGCGCACAGAGAACGACAACAGAAATTGTAATAAGCGACATGATTATTCTTGACAGCAGAAGAGATTCTCAAAAAGAGGAGACAACAGAAGAAGCAACCAGTAAAAATGCTGAGCCGGAAGAAACTAAGTCTGGCCCGGGGGAAGCGCCGGCTGAAAAAGTAGAGGAAAATCCAAAAGAAAATTCGGAAGATGTTAATCCGGATGATATACCATTTTAAGGAAGGATATGATTAGAAAAGAACAAAAAGCAAATAGTAAAACCTGTTTTTTCTGCAAAGAAAAAAGAGAGCCTGATTTTCTTGACTATGAAATACTATCGCGTTTTGTGAGTGAAAGGGGTAGAATTCTTCCAAGAGTAAGGAGCGGTATTTGCAGTAAACATCAGAGAAAGTTAATGGTTGCAGTGAAAAGAGCAAGGCATCTTGCATTACTTCCCTTTGTCGTTAAAGCGGAATAAATTTTGTTGACAAAGCAAAGCCTTCTTCTTTTAAATTCAAATAATGAATAAAAAGTTTTCTATAAAAGTCTTTCAATTGGTTTCTGTAGTAATTGCTTCGGTTTTATTGGGCTTTTACTTTGGTACAAATAAAATTCAATACGAGTGGAAAAACTTTATTCCAATTGTTCGTATTGAATCAAAAAATCCACCTCCAAATCAAAGTCTTGACATGGCCCTCTTTTTTAGAATTTTGGATAAGTTAAACACTGACTATTATGACAAAACAAAGATAGATTCACAAAAAGTTCTTCATGGCGCAATTTCAGGGATGCTTCAGAGTTTAGGTGATCCTTATACTTCATTTTTCCCTCCAAAGGAAAATACTTCTTTTAAATCACAGCTTTCTGGCGAGTTCCACGGAATAGGCGCGGAACTGGGGATGTCCCCGGATAACAAAATTATGGTTATTTCTCCCCTTGATGATTCTCCCGCGCAAAAGGCGGGGATAAAAAGCGGAGATATTATCCTTAAAGTTGATGAAAAAGACACAAACGGTTGGACGCTTTCTCAAGCAGTTGACAAAATAAGAGGTCCTAAGGGAACGGATGTAGCTCTTTCAATACTGCACCAGAATTCAAAAAATCCCGTAAATCTTAAAATCACAAGAGATGTAATAGTTGTAAAAAGCGTAGCAGGATGGGTTAAGAACGTTTCCTGCAGCGGTAGTTTGTGTAAAACCGTTGATAACGTTTCCTCTCCAAGCGTTGCTTATATAAGATTATCGCAATTTGGTGACAAAACAAATGACGAATGGATTGCGCTGGTAAATCAGCTTTATGGAAAAATAAATAATTCTTCCAATTTTAAAGGCATTATTCTGGATTTAAGAAATAATCCGGGCGGATATTTGAATGACGCGGTGTTTATTGCTTCCGAATTTCTCAAAGACGGAGCGGTGGTTTTACAGCAGGATAATACTTCCCAAATAAAAAGCATGGAAGTTTCAAGGAAAGGACTTCTTACTGATTATCCATTGATAGTTTTGGTTAACAAAGGTTCGGCATCGGCTTCGGAAATAGTTGCGGGTGCGCTTCATGACCATAAGCGGGGAAGGCTCGTGGGGGAGAAAACTTTTGGAAAAGGAACAGTTCAGGAAGCAGTAGAGCTTGGTAATGGCGCAAGCGTTCATGTTTCTGTTGCCAAATGGCTCACTCCAAACGGAACTTGGGTAAATCAGGAAGGTCTTGATCCTGATATTAGTGTTACACTGGATACATCAGATGAGGCAAAGAAAAACGAGCTTGATAATCAACTTCAGCGCGCAATCCAGGAATTAATATCAAAATAAAACTAAATAAAATTCCATTAAATATTATTAACAAGATATCTGATTGATGTTAAACTCGCTTCGATTAAAGCAGTTTTAAGAAAAATTTATAATAAATGTTTATGATTATTTAAATTTTATGTTGTCAAAAAGAGTAGAAGCAAGAATAGGACAATTATTGCCGCAGGATTGGAGAGATCAGGAAGCAACTAAAATTTATCAGAAGCTTGATGATGCATCGGATAAATTACAATCTTTAAAAAAAGCGAACCCAAAAGAATTTCCAGGTTTAAAATTCCACAGATCTTCTTTGTATAATACAGTTAGTGTTGATGTTGACGTCAATTGTTCTGGAATCCCCTTTTGTTTAGGAAAAATGCTTGAGGATCTTGGTATGGGAGGTGATAACTATGCACAAGTTGAAGTTTTGCTAGCCGGAGGTGATAAAGCTTATGGAATAAAAGATGGTTTTGCAATAAGAATACAACAAAGAGAATCAGTTCCTAGGCAGGGAGTAAAATCCCAGTATGCCAACTTTGGTAAGCATGCTAACTTAGGCAAACTTGGAATTGCTTTTTCAAGCAGAGGACAATGTGAAGTTTTTCCGGCAGATGAACGTTCTTACGATTTGCCTTTAAATGAAGGGGAGGCAGGTACAGTCTTTCAAGGCCGTCTGGAAAGAGCAAGAAAATATTACCAAGGGAAGCTTGCGCCCGAACCCGGTTCGGCAAGACCACATCCGTACATGGCAAAAGTTATGACAGAAACAGTACATTGGTTAATTGATGTTGTGAGACAAAATAGAATCTCATGAAACTTGTTTATAATCTTTTCAAACAGCTTCTTAGATATGTGTTTTTTTAATTTGGGAGCCTTTTTCGGTGTCTTTTACAGTGTAGCCTTTTTCTTTAATTTGGCGTCTTAGTGCGTCTGCTTTCTCAAAATTATTTTCTTTTCTGTATTTTTCCCTTGTATAGGCCATTTCTTTTATTTCAATCGGAATATTTTTAAAAGATTCCGCCGTTTCCTTTATTTTAAGTCCCAAGACTTCATCCATTTTGTAAAGACTTTGGGCTTTTGCGGAGGTTGGATTTTGCGATCCCAAAAGTTCCCATAAAACAGATACGGCTTTTGGCATGTTAAGATCGTCGTTTACAGCCTGATTAAATTCCGTTTCAATTTGGGCGCAGCCAATTTTTCCTTCTTCAAAACCTGAAGCTGCTTCATAAATTTTATCAAGCGCACTTTGTGATGCTTCAAGCGCCTTCCAGGTAAAATTCATCCGGGCTTTGTAGTGTGCTAGAAAAGTTAAGTACCTGAAGGCAAGTGGATTAAACCCTTTTTTTTCTATGTCTGAAATTAAATACACATTTCCTTTTGAGCGGGCCATTTTTTCCCCGTCAACAAGCAAATAATTTGTGTGAATCCAGAAGTTGACAAATTTTCCCCCCGAAAATGCTTCGGTTTGAGCAATTTCATCCTCATGATGCGGGAAAATAAGGTCTTCGCCTCCCGCATGAATATCAAAGTGCCTGCCAAGATACTTCATAGACATGGCAGAACACTCTATATGCCAGCCTGGAAATCCTTCTCCCCAGGGACTATCCCATTTCATGAGTCTTCCTTCCTCTGCCTTTTTCCAAAGAGCAAAATCTGCACTGTCTTTTTTATCTGTTTCTACGGACACTCTTACTGCTTCAAGTAACTGGTCCATCTTATTAAGTGTGTTTCCGGAAAGTTTTCCGTATTCTCTGAACTTTTTGACTTCAAAATAGACAGTTCCGTCTGTTACATAAGCAAAGCCTTTGTCAATAAGAACTTTTATTATTTCAATCATTTCTTTAACATGATCGGTAGCTTTTGGCATAACATCAGCAGGTAAAATATTTATCTTTTTTTCATCTTCCAAAAATTTGTCCGTATAGTTTTTGGCGATTTCTAGAGGCCTTCGGCCTTCTGATAAAGCTTCTTCCATCACAGGATCAATTTGCCTGTTAAATTCACTTGAATATCTCATATGTCCCACATCCGTTATATTCATGACAGAAATTACCTTGTAGCCATTCAGGGTGAGTGCTCTTTTAAGTATGTCTGATGTAAGATAAGTTCTTAAATTGCCGATGTGAATATCCCTGTAAACTGTGGGTCCGCAGGTGTACATGCCTACGTGTGGTGGGTTTAATGGCTTGAATTCCTCGATTTTTCTACTGAGCGTGTTATAAAGCAGCATAATGTGTTTATTATACTAAAGTAATGAAATTAATTAAAGCTAGAGTAACATGTGCTGACACTACCTGCTTTCTATTGCACCAGATGATTCGGATTCCTGTTCCTTGGTGCCCGATCGTTCTCTTGAGTGAAGCTCAACTCCTGCTTTTTCAAACCTCTCATAAAGTTCCTTGGTCAACTGATCACTATTTCCAACGGGAACTACAATATCTTTAAGTTTCTCACCCTTTCCCTGTCTAAGAACGCCTAGCACACGGGAATCTCTTACTGTTTCTCCTGTTGTTTTGTCCAGCGGTTCAAGGCTTAAAGCTATTGGTTCAGAAAATCCCAGGCCAGCCGCGACTATTTGACTTTTCAAGTATCCCATTTCTTCTCTTGCGCGAGTAGCTTCGTTCATAGTCATGTTTCCAGCTAATAATCCTATGGGCGTATGCCATTTTCTTTGTTTTAGAATATCTTCACTTAACTCAATGCCTCCGGCAAGCACCAATTCTTGCACAGTTAACGGAACTTTTCTTATTATCTTTTTGTCCATTTTCATTATAAATGTTATTATAGCTCAGTTAAGCTTCTTGGGCTATGTGTTATGTTTTGGTATCCGTGTTTTTCAAGCACTATTAAATCTTCTATTCTTATGCCGAACTTCCCGGGTATGTAGATTCCCGGCTCTATTGAAAAAACCATCCCCGGCTTTAGAATTTCAGAAGAAGCAGGAGATAAGCGCGGTGCTTCGTGAACTTCAAGTCCTATTCCGTGTCCCAAAGAGTGGGGAATTGTGGGGTAACCATGTAAGGTTATATAATCACGAGCAACTTTGTCAATTTTTGAAGCTTTTATTTTGATTTTCGATTGTCCCGTCTTGGCGGGATTACTACATTGTTCTATTGCTTTTTTCTGAGCTTCCAAAACAGCGTTGTATGCATTTTTCTGTTCAGCAGTTGCTTTTCCCAAAAAAACTGTTCGGGTCATGTCATTGCAATAATTTTGCGCATTCACTCCAAAATCAAGAAGTATAATATCTTTTTTTGCCAGCTTTGTGTCAGTCGGTTGATGATGAGGAATAGCAGAATTTTTACCGAATGCAACAATAGAATCAAAAGAATTGTTGGCACCTTTTCTTTTTACAAAAAGATGAATTTCATCGGCTATTTCTTTTTCAGTGATTCCTGTTTTTATGTTAGTTAATATATGTTCAAAAGCTTGATCTGCGATTTTGCAGGCATTTTTAATTTTTTCTATTTCCTCTTTATCTTTAATTGATCTTAGTTTATTTAAGTTAAAGTCAACAATGTTCTTAAAATATTTTGATATTTTTTTGTGTTCCTTTACGGTTAAATTTGCCTCTTCCACCGCGATTGTTTTAATTTTGTGCATTCGTGCAAGATTTTCAAGTATTTTTTCAAGAGGATTTTTAAGAGAGATTTCTACGATTTGGAAATTTGAAGTATCTTTTTTAACAGATTCTGTATATCTTGCGTCAGTAATTATGTATTTTTTGTCTTTCACAAGAATAACAAATCCCTCCCGCTCAAAAGGTGAAAAATTGGGAAAGCCCGAAACATAATTGATATTGTAAGTTGAAGAAATTAAAAAAGCATCAACTTTGTGAAATGTTATTTTATTTTGTATCATTGTTGTCCTATTGTGCTTTTAAAGCTGGTGAGAGTTGTGCCTTGTCTGGAGTTGGGGTGATATTTTTATTTAGGTTAAAAAGGTAAGTTAGAATGACAATTCTGTCAGCAATAATTAAGTTTTTGTCCTTAAGATCATAAAATCCAGTTATGAGCAGTTTATCTGATATGTCAATTTTTGAAAAACCGGATTTAACAAGTTCGTTTTCCTGAGAGTAAGATTTTGTTTTTGTAGAGGATTCAATATCGATTGTTTTTGTTTCCCCACTCTGACTTTTAACTATCAAGGTGTATTCTATTTCGTCTTTGTCTGTTACGACTCCTTCAAATTGTACAGGGAGAGTTTTGGTTAGATAGACAAATCTTGCCAACAGCCTTTTTGTCTCTTTATTATATAAGCCTACAGTTGAAATTAAATCTCCTGATTTAAGGTCAGATATCCCGAATGATTTTGAGGAAGAGCTGTTTCCCTGGAATTTGGTCAACTCATCTATATCCATTATTCTTCTTTTATTATTAATGTCAGATACTGTGATTTGGTTGGTAGAAGTTTCCTGGACGTGGCCTGCGACTCCTCTTTTTTCAACCAGTTTCAGTTCAGCAACTTTGCTTGCTACCATTTCTTTTATTTTTTGTATTTTATCAAGTTCTGAGGGAGTAATAGGAGTATCTTCTGGCGTAGCGCTTGGTAACTTTGTCTTTGTTGGCAAAATTAGGGCGGAGTCCTGATTCTCAGACGTTACTGTTGCTGCATGACCTGCTTTATATAACATGACGAAAAAAGCAGTAATCAGAAAAAAAATCATTAATTTATTTTTCATGTTTAAAAATCCTCCTGCGAAAAGGTTACAGTCCTTTCATCCTTTGTTTCATCTCCAGTTGATGAAAAAGATCTCACAATTATATTATTTAATCCTGCGTCTATACCTATATTTATAGAAAAGTTCCCGTTTGAATCAGCACTCCCCATAGCGTCTTCCAGATTAGATGAGACTATAATAGTATTTAACGGGTTGGTTTTACCTTTTACCTCTATTGTACGTTCATTAACTAAGCTTTCATTTGTTGGAGAATCTATTGAAAGTATAATCCCGTTTGTTTTATCTTTGTTTTCCGCTGTTTTATTAATGTTATCAGTTTTTTTCGAATTTTCCAAAACACCCTTTTTTGTAGATTGAAAAATATAGAATCCTAACGTTGCTAGTGCCAGACCAAGCGCTAAAGCAATAAATATAATTAGAATCTTTTCTTTCATATAATCAATAACTTAAAAATAAAAAAATCTGATAAATGATAGCTTAAAAAGTATGTGCTTTTAATTCTGAGTTTATTGGTTATGCCTATAATAGTTTAAAAGGTTCCTATTGTCAAGAACAGCCAGAGTATGATAGTATTATGGCAGTTCAAAGTTAAAAGTTCAAAATGCAAAGTTAAGCTTGCTCAATAATTTATAAAATTCTCTTTATTTTTGCCTTTTGAGTTTTAAGTTTTGAGTTCTTATCATGGATATCTCACTTATTAAAGAAAACAGTATAAGAATAAAAGGAAGCAAAACAGCAATAGTTATTGATCCTGTTCCACTTAAGGTTGAAGCCCAAATTATTCTTTTAACCGATAATAATCCCAATATTTCTTTAGAAAAAGTTGAAGGAGCAAAGCTTGTAATAGAAGGTCCTGGAGAATATGAAGTTGGCGGAATAAGCATTGTAGCAAAAAGAATTAAGGGTGATTTGATTTTTGATATTGTGGAAAATTCAAGAATTCTGCTGCTTCCGGCAAGTGCAGTCTCTAAGATTCAACAAGAAGATGATTATGAAGCGGTAATAATAAAAGTCAATGACAAAATCAATGAAGACATGTTTTCCATACTTAACTCAAAGACATATATACTCTATTCGGACTTGAGTCTTGCAACATTAAAATCAGAAAATATTGAAAAGACAAACCGCGTAAGCCTTAAAAAAACTGGTGACGTCTCCGGAAAAATAATATTATTATCTCAATAAAACCATTATGGCAAATGCAAGAATTCCGCCACATGATGAGGACGCAGAACAAGCAGTACTCGGGGCACTTCTTATTGACAAAGAGGCAATTACTCTTGTCTCAGAACTCGTAAAACCGGATTTTTTCTACAATGATATCAATAAATATATATATGGAGCAATGCTTGAGCTCTATGAAAAAAGAATGCCTGTTGACATTCTTACTCTAACGAGCATTTTGAAGAAAAAAAAGCAATATAGCGTAATAGGAGGATCAGAATACCTTACTTCACTTGCAAATGTTGTTCCCACGTCATCAAATATTGAACATTACGCCCGGATACTTAAAGAAAATCAGATAAGGCGCTCATTAATTAAAATTGGAGCAGAAGTTACCGATATGGCTTTTGATGAACAAGCTGAAACCGGTGAGATGCTAAACCGCGCAGAGCAGGGAATATTTAAAATATCTCAATCTTCAGTAAGGCAGGGTTTCCTGCATATTAAAGACACTCTGGCTGAAAGTTTTGATCGTCTTGACGAGCTGCACAAAAGCGGTGAAGGGCTACGGGGAATAAAAACAGGTTTTACGGATATAGATTTTCTGCTTTCGGGTTTACAACAGTCAAACTTAATTATTCTTGCTGCACGCCCGGGCCAGGGTAAAACGGCGTTTGTTGTGAATATTGCGCAGTATACATCAGTCATTTCAAAAAATCCTGTAGGTATTTTTTCTCTTGAAATGAGCAAGGAAGAACTGGTTGACAGGTTACTCGTGAGCCAGGCAGATATTGATGCATGGAAACTTAAAACCGGAAAACTAAATGAGGATGATTTTGAAAAATTATCGGGCGCAATGGGTGAACTTGCAGAAGCTCAGATTTTTATTGATGATACGCCGGGAATATCGATTGCTGAAATCAGAACAAAAGCCAGAAGACTTCAGATGGAGCATGGGGTTAAACTTTTGATACTAGATTACCTGCAGCTTGCTGATCCGGGAAAAAGACTTGAAAGCCGTGTCCAGGAGGTTACTTACATATCGCAGAATTTGAAAAACCTGGCGCGTGAACTTAAGATTCCGGTTCTTGCTGTTTCCCAACTTTCCCGAGCTGTTGAGCACAGGGGTGAAAAAAAGCCGCAGCTTGCGGATCTAAGAGAGTCGGGGGCAATCGAACAGGACGCGGATGTGGTAATGTTTTTATATTCAAAGGAAGAGGAAATGACGTCCCAGCGAATAGTGAACGTTCTGGTTGCAAAACACAGGAACGGTCCAACAGGAGAAAAAGAACTCTTATTTCGCGGAGACAGGATCAGATTTTATAACGTTGAAGGGAAAAGAGACGGAGAATAACAAATTAAAAAATAAAATATAAAAGATAAAAAACAGGGAATATGGATTGGAAATTATTTTTAACTTCTGCAGGTTTGCCAAAAGAAACAAGAGAGAATTTTATTAAACTGCTTCCTAAAGCACCTCACAAAATTAAACTCTGCTTTATTCCTACTGCAGCAGATCCCGAAAAAAATAAGTCGTATGTTGGTAAGGACATAAAAACAATAAAAAAGATGGGTATGAATATTTCTGAAATTGATCTTAAAAATAAAAATGAGGACTCTTTATTGTCTGATTTATCAAGGTGTGATGTGATATATATTGAGGGAGGAAATACATTTTATTTGCTTGATCATGTTCGTAAAAGCGGTTTTGATAAAATTATAAAACAACTTTTAGATAATGAAAAAATTTATGTTGGGGTAAGCGCCGGTAGTATTATAGCCGGTGTAAATATTGAACTAGCCGGCTGGAAACATTTTGACCGGAACATTGTTGAATTAAAAGACTTGAAAGGCCTTAGTCTTGTTCCGTTTGTACCTTTTGTTCATTATGAAGAAAAATACAATAAGCTTTTAAATGATAAAGTTAAAGAAATTGATTACTCGCTTTATGCTTTAAACGATAAACAAGCTGTTCTATGCGTTGGTGATAAGTATGAAATAGTGGGCGAAGGGAGAAAAATAATCTACAAAAAATAAATATATAAAAAGTGCAACAGGTGTGACATTAATAAAGTATCATTACAATGAAGTCCAGTATTTTTGAAAAACCTTATAAATTCTGTCCAAATTGCAAGACAAAACTGGTAAGGAAAAATGTTGAGTGCAGAAAGCTATTGTCATGTCTTAAATGTAGTTTTGTCTTCTGGAATAATCCAAAACCGGTTGTTAGTGTTCTATTGAATGATGGTAAAAAAATTCTGATGCTAAAACGCGCAAATGAGCCGTTTAAAAACTTTTGGTGTTTTCCTGGAGGTTTTATGGATTACGGAGAAACGCCTGAGACTGCTATAAAAAGAGAAGCAAAAGAAGAGATAGGATTAGATATAAAAATAGGAAAACTTATCGGTGTATATTCTATAAACAATGATCCGCGCGGCGCAAATATAGATATTGTTTTTGAAGGAAAAACAGAAAAAAATATCAATTTGTCTTATGAGCATAGTGACTATAAGTATTTTGACAAAAATCATCTTCCAGAAAAAATTGCCTACAAACATCTCCAAGCAGTAAAAGATTGGATAAAACACTAAAAATTTTCCACCATTGCAGTAGATCTCTAAGTTGTTAAATTATCTTGTTTCTTGTAAAATTGGACTTGATTGTAAAATCTGGCACGTAATTGGTAGAGTAAAAAAATTAGTCTCCTGCGCGATGTTTTATCGGGCCTGTAGCTTAGCTGGTAGAGCGCCGCATTCGCATTGCGGAGATCAGCGGTTCGAATCCGCTCAGGTCCACATATGGTTAAATATAACGGAAAACTCAAAAAAGGTTCAATTAAAAAATTACAGGAATATATCGCATATAAAATAAAAGAGAGAGGATTTAAAGATGAAACTCTTCACGAAAGAACTTTGCTTTTGGTAGAGGAGGTAGGCGAGCTTGTAAAAGAAGTGAGAAAAATAAGCGGAATGTATGTTGAAAAAAACAAAAGAAATAAATATGAAATAGGTGGAGAAGTCGCGGATGTTATAAATTTGCTTTTCGAAGTTGCAATCAAACTAAAAGTGGATGTTGAGAAAGAATTTATCACAAAAGAGGAAAAAAACGATAAAAGAGCCTACAAAAGGTCAGTCCGCCAACCAGCGGATAAATAATTATGTTAATAGGATTAGATTTGGATGAGGTGTTGGCGGCTTTAATGCCTCAGTTAATTGAATATCATAACTACCTTTATAAAACATCGTATGTTTTTGATGATTTCAAATCTTTTTATCTATGGAAGACGTGGGGTGGAACAAGGAAAGAAACTGATAAAAAAATATGGAACTTTTATGATTCAGAACTTTTTGACGACACTCTTCCAATAGAAGGAGCAAGAGAGGGAATTGAGGTTTTAGCAAAAAGACATAAACTGGCTATAATTACCTCCAGGCCTCAGGAAATCAAAGGAAAAACGCAGAAATGGCTCAGAAAATACTTCCCTGATAAATTTTCCGCCGTGCATTTTGCTTATAACTTTTCTCATGGAAAAGGAAAGAGCAAGAAAAAACTTGCAATATGCAAAGACCTGGGAGTTGAAGTTTTGATAGAGGATTGTTTGGAAAACGTGATGGATATAGAAAACGTTTCTAGCAAAACGAAAGTTATTTTACTTGACCGCCCATGGAACAGATCGAGATTACCCAAAAATGTTACCAGAGTTTTCTCATGGAAAGAAATAATCAATAAACTAAATGAATGAAAATTAATAAACTTAAAAAACGCAAAGCGGTAAAAGGAATAATTTTCTATAAGTATAAATTTTTAATAGTCAGAAGAAATGACGGAGTATGGGAAATCCCGGGAGGCAAAGTGGAGGAGTCAGATGAAAATGATGTTGATGCATTAAAGCGGGAAGTTTTAGAGGAAGTCGCGCTGGACATTAAAGTGGACAAATTTATAAACAAATGGAGGAGGAACTTACCGGAAGAGGGAATTAATTTGGATGGTAAAACGTATTTATGCAAAAGTCAGTCTGATAAGGTAGTCTTAAGCCCGGAACATAATGCGTATAAATGGATTTCGAAAAAAGAAGCAGATGACCCTGAATTGCAAGATTGGATAAGGGACTCCCTAGCAAAAATTAAAAATGAAAATAAGTGACCCGATTTATGGAGAGTTTGAAGTAAAAGAGCCAGTGCTGCTGGAACTATTAAAAAGTAAGCCCTTACAAAGATTAAAGAAAATAGATCAGTATGGTATTCCGCCGAAATTCTACTTATTTCCGGGATTCACCAGGTTGGAGCACTTAGTTGGCGTGATGCTTCTTTTAAAAAAAATGGGAGCAGATGTTGAGGAGCAGGTTGCGGGCCTTTTACATGACGTTTCCCATACCGCGTTTTCTCATGTTGTGGATTGGGTGATTGGTGATGCACTGCGCGAAAATTATCAGGACAAAAATCACAAGAAAATTATTTACCAGTCAGAAATTCCAGGGATTTTGTCCAGATTTGGTTTTGACGTTAAAAAAATTACGACAATTGTTGCATTTCCTCTTTTAGAAAGAGAATCGCCTGACCTTTGCGCAGACAGAATTGATTACGCGCTTAGAGAATTTTATCTTTGGGCAAATTCTAAAATAGTAGATTTGTGTGTTAAGTCGCTTGTTATTTTTCAAAATAAATTTGTTTTTGATTCAAAAATTGCGGCAGGAGTATTTGCCAAAAATTTTATAAAACTTCAGTCTGAGCATTGGGGTGGGGGAGACGCAGTTACAAGATATTATTACTTATCACAAGGTCTTAAAATTGCTTTGGATAAAAAAATAATTACTTTGGAAGATTTTTATTTTGACGACGAATATGTGATAAATAAAATATTAAAAAGTAAAAATAATATATTAGATAGGATTTTAAAAATATTATCAAAAAAAACTAAATTCAAGAATAAAAAAAAAGGGATTATTCTAAAAAAGAAATTTAGGTTTGTTGATCCGGAGTTTTTAGATAACGGAAAACTGAAAAAGTTAAGCGAGGAAGACTCTGTTTTTAGTAAACTTCTTGAAAAGCACAGGAAGATAAATGAAAAAGGAATAATGGTTAAATCTCTAACAAAAATATCAGAAATCTGAGTTCTTATTTATTTAAATCTGCTGAATCTGTGGCAGTACTTGGAACAGGAGCAGATGTTGGGGGTGCAACCTTACTTTGATAGATAAAGTTTCTCTGAAAAGATGTCTGATCCTCAGAAACAGTACTTTGGATTCTCAAATCAAATTTAATGTTTCCATTTGGAATATTGTAAAGACAGGGAGAATTGCTGCCGTATTCTGACCAGCTGCTGTTATTAATTCTATATGACCAAACCACAGAACAATAATTTGAGCTGTCATGTTTAATGTTTATACAAACAGGGTCGTCTGTCACCATTTGTCCTTCTTGCGGAAAACTTATGTTTATCGGCCCAATTTCTTTTTTGCATGAGAATGTTGCTTGAGAAGAAGACGAAGCAGATGGTTTTTCATTTGGCAATATAATAATTTGTTTTTCACTTTGAGATCCAGTTTGAGTTTGGGATGGAACAGGCAATTGGGCAACAGACTTATTTTTACTTTGCAGATTGTTGACATTTATGATTATGGCGCTAATTATTACCGGGATTGATAATAATCCTAAAACAAAATCCAGGTGTGGTTTTTTCTCGGGTAATTTTTCTATACCACTTTTAATAACCTTTAATCTCTCCATAGGAATTTGGGAATTACATTATTATTGTAGCACATAAAAATAAATTTTAAAACTATACGCTTAAGTTTTGTAGCGCCAATATGATAATGTCCTAATATACCAAAATAGAAATGTCCGGTTTTACTACCTCATAATAAGAAGATACCGGCA
>MFNJ01000008.1 GCA_001782015.1 Candidatus Levybacteria bacterium RIFCSPHIGHO2_01_FULL_36_15 | reverse complement strand
ACTTTTTTCACTCTATCACCTCCAAACCCTGCCTGAGAGTCTTAGAAGTATAGCAAATTTACAAAATTAATGCGTAAGCCCTGTTATAAATTATCTAATTCTGTGTAATCAGCTTAATAATATCTTCCCTTCTATACCGCCTTTCTCCGACCCCACGCTTATTGCCAATCCTAATAGCTTTTAATTTCCCACTATTATCCCACCTTCTTAATGTTGTAGGCACGACACCTAGTATTTTTGCTACTTGGTTAATATTTAAAAGTCTTGGTAGTCTTATCTTATTTTCCACTTGTTAATTCAATTGCTTATGTTTTATCCCACCTTTATACTGGCTAATAATCTCCTCACGTTCTTTTTCTGATATCGGACAGTTTTCACAGCGGTAAATTCTACACAAAGTAGAATAACCACCATCAGAAAGCACGATTACATTGTCACACTTTGCGCAATATGTTGGTTTATATGAGGGTGGATTTTCTAGCACTTCGAAATTATATTCGTTAGTACCATACCAAACGTACATCTCAAGTTCGTGTTTAAATGAGTCAAAACATTTCTTGCAGCTTTGCCATTTTCCGGAATGTCCTTCAGTATTATGAGAACCACAAAGTGTAAATCTCCGATGGTTACGGGAGCAGCTATTTTTGGCATACGAAAAGATTACATACTTGTCTTCATCGTCACAAATCCAATTATTACAGCAGTCAGTTTTTATTAGTTTCTTTTTCTTTCCGCACAATCCACAAACAGGAGTATTATTTTTGTTCGCCATATTATTTCTTTAATAGCTTCTCACTTTGTTTCTTAGGTAAATAATTTTGTGAAGTTATTACTTTTCTGCCGGTTTCCTTTTCAAGATTAGATCTGGCATCTCCGGCGATTTTACCACCACGCCTTGAGACTCGTTTATTTCTCTCAAATCCGTGTGGATGTTCTGTTTTGGTAATTTCTGTAGTTGCAGCTTCACCAAGCTGGGAAAATAAAAGCTCTAAATCACTCATATGGTCACGCAAGTTTTCTCGCTTAAGTCCTTTTATTTTCTTATGTTCTGATGGAGTCATACCAAATGTGGCTCTGGATATTTCCGCAGTTAATATTTCATACTCTTTAGCAAGTTCAACACCATGTTTTTGCCATTCATCTGTCAATTCCTCTCTGATGGCAATAGAGCGCATCCGTCTTTCAATCCAATCCTCCGGATATCCTTTTAGTTTATAAAGTGCTCGAGCCCGTTTTTGAGCTAACTCTGGATCTTCTATCTCTTGCACTCTTTCATAACCAATTCTAGCTAACCATCTTTTAAATGGTTCTGCTTTTGGAGAAGGAATTGATTGAATAATCCTAAAAATACCTTCAGTGTTAGCACAATTTAATTTTTGCATACCACCAGACGTTTGAACTGAAAGGGGGATGGCAATTTGCCCCCACCCTTTGGAAAGCTCTGGATCACGTCTTCGCATATCCTTTATATATCCATCTGGTTGGATTGAATCAGTTAAAGCAGCCACCACATCAACAATCACAAACCACCACTCATTTTTATGAATAGTTTTTCTTATCTTTCTGTTTCGAAAAATAGCTATTTTAGTTGTCTGCGCTACTTCTTGACTCATATATCTTTCTCTTTAATATTTAAATTGCATGTCTTAATTAAAAATTGCTATTGCACTTTATTATACAGAAAAAACCCGTATCTAACCATAATTAAAAAGAGATAAATATTAAGGCAAAGTAGTTTACTTTTTTATCTTAGGAGTTTTTGAAGCTAATTCTGGCTGTAACCACCAAATTAAATCTGGTAGAATACTCATAGACAGAAAAGTTTCACAGAAATTACGAATTCTGTTTAATGTACTAAGCGGCTCACACTTCGGCAAGCTCAGTGTGAGCTATACTGGGATTGCTGAAGTCGAAGCAGGAGGAGAAGTTTATCCTGAACGAGTGAAACGAGCTGAAGGAACTCCTGTGCGGCTCACAAGTTAACAATTGTTAAAAATAGATGAGAGAAGTTAAAAGGAAATTATATATGGATCAAGCAATCAATGAAAAACTTGACAGTTTCGTAGAAGGTTACTAAACTAAATTAGTGAAAAAAACTGTTTTAAAATTACCTCTATTTTTTATTTCTTTCTTATTCTTGCTTTTTCCAATACAAAACGCGATGGCATTTGAGATGTTTGGCGTTGAAAATAAAGGCTCTACGAGCAATATTTTTGGTGGCAGACCAGAAAATATTAAAAATTGGCCTAAAGGAATTGTTGAAACGATTGAAGGTATGCAAGCCCAAATGCTTTTACAATCTGGGGCTAGGGGAAGAAAAAATTGGCTGATTGACAGACAAGTTACGGGCGAGGCGGTATATAACACAAATGCATCTAAGATAGAGAGAAGTTTTTTAGGTGGGTTGTGGGACGGCTTAACTAATACTGTTGGCAGTTTTTTAGGCCTAGATAAAGACAGGCTTAGTTTTACCGGCGAAGATATTCTATATGGGCCGCAGGATTGCAAATACCCCGTGGATAGGCCTGGTCGGGTAGAAATTTATAAATCTAATCTGGACATTCAGGGAACAATGAAGGATGGGGAAAAATCTGTTTATTATCAATTTGTGGCTAATATTAGTATGTCGCTGTGGGATTGTGAAGGTGTTGTAACCCCAGAATCTCCAGATTCCCCAGCGGTGGCAATTGACTGGAACAAGGTTTTGGCTAAAAGCGTGAATACAGTAGGTCCGATGGTGGATGAATCATTTAAGCAAGGGCTGGCTGTTAAATATGGAATTACTTACAAAAGCGGAGAAGAAGCGCGCAGGGAAATGGATGAAATCTTAAAACGACAACAAGAAACACAAACAAAAACGGCCCAACAACAAACAACAGTTATACCAGAGAAGAAGACGGAAGAACAAACATGTTTTTTAACAGACCCCCTAAATGACCACTACGATCTTATTACTAAAAACAAAGGCAAAATAGGCAGTACGGATTTAAAATCGGCACAAATTACAAAACGAGGCGAGGATCTGGAAATTACTATTAGAACAAACGGCGCTATACCACAACTTGATACTGACAGTTCGCAGGCGTACGAGATTGGATTTGACGTAGGAAGAGGTAGCGGCAATTCTTTGACGCCAAGAAATGGCGCGGATTTGTTGTTTGTAGTCGATGTTGGTCAAAATGCCGTAACGGGCTTTAAGAAAACGCCATGGAAACAAGATGATTGGTCGCCTAAAAACTTTAGAAAAATTGAAAATGGCATAAGTTTTACAATTCCGTTTAATGCTGCACCACTTCGTATTTATTCTAGTTCTGCAATCGGCAATGCTTTAGAATTTGATATGATGCAAAATGAAGGGATGAGAAAATGTTTCTAGGAAAAGGCACACTTATAATTATTGGATTGATTTTTGCAATTGGTGGATTTTATGCTTATGACCAGCAGCAAAAAAATCAACCTTTATCAAACTTGCCTAAATATGAGGCTGTATCTGGAAAGCCTGCAGAGCTACCAAAACTTGCGCCAGAAGATTTTTCAGTTTATCCAGGCGCTGAAGTAATCCGTATGGAAACTAATCCGCCAAGTGATTTTGCTGCAGGTTTTGCTTCAAGAGACACTCCTCAAAAAGTTTTTGCCTTTCTTTTGGAGAACGCCGAAAAGAAAGGCTGGCAAATTATAGAGCAAAAAGGGTTAATTTTTAGATCAACTAAAGGAAAAATAACCATAACAATTTCCGTCAGTCAAAATCCAGGTGAAAAAACTGCTATTTTAGAACAAGTGAAATTTGCCAAATAAACTATTCTTTGCTGCGCTTTGCTATACATCTCTTAGTCCAAATAAATAGGCATATTCGGAGTTTAGACCGTCCTGAAGGAATAATCTAAAGAATTCCCGCAGTCTGTTTAAGGTACTAGCGGGATGGACAACTATAGCAAATTGTGATCCCTTAGCTATTTTAATAGTAGGCGATAGAAATCAAGTTTTTTCTATTTCAATTTGTACCAAACCTTCGACTCCTGAAATTGACAATATCTTAAACGATAAAAGGTATCAATCAAAGAATATAGTAATTAATGGCGCAAGTTACATTAAGGTTGGCACAGATGAAGAATTCAGAAGGAATCTACTGGGCAGATATCTAATATCTGACGATCATAATTTATTAATAGGGATTAGTACACCACCTCTTTCTGACGACACCAGATGGTTTAATCAAGCTATGAATAAAATATTTTTGAAAATTATTAGCAGCATCAAAAAATCTTAATTCTCACCTAATATTAGATTTTCATTATTTATTATGATCCAAGATAGTAAAACTTATGGTAGGAATATATTCACCGAATGATCTTTGTGCTGTCTAAAGACAAGCCTCGTCTATCCAGACAGGGTGAAAGTATGCTTCGACTCTCCGCCAACTGGCGGATCGCTCAGGACTATAGCCTTACTAGGGAGCGAATGTTGGCAGAAAGTTTTCGATCTATCTAAGCCACAAGGATCGTAACCTTACCCCCTCCGGCTCACTTCGACCCGGAGGTTTTCTTTATGCTATATTTAGTGTATGGCTTGGAAAGTTTTATTCTTCCAAACAGCAAGAGGCGACTATCCCGTTCAAAATTTCATAGACGAACAAGATATGCCTACCCAAACTAAAATTGCCAGTGCTATTAGACTTTTGATAGATTACGGTCCTTATTTAAAACCTCCATATATCAAAAAGTTACAAGATAAGCTGTATGAATTGCGAATCTCCGGAAAAATTGCAGTTAGAATTTTTTACACTATCACTCAAGGTGAGTATTATTTACTTCACGCCTTCAAGAAGAAAAGCCAGAAAACACCTAGCACGGAATTGAAAACTGCTCTTGACAGAATGAAAGAAATAGTATAGCATATATGCTATATGATCAAACCTAAGGATAGAAAACATTTAGATTTTACTGTTTGGGAAAAACAAGCACTGAAAAATCCTGAATTCAAGTCTGAATATGATAAACTTCAACCAGAGTTTGCAGTAATTCGTGCGGTTATTGAGGCCCGTATGAAAAGGGGTGTTACCCAAGAGGAACTAGCCGAAAAAATTGGGACAAAACAATCAGTTATTTCCAGACTTGAATCTGGAAGAGCTAATCCATCTGTTGCTTTTCTTAAGAAATTGGCTCAAGCTTTAAACTCTCATCTGGAAATTAGATTTACGCATTTAAAATAAAGGTATTATACTTTATTATGCATCTTTTAGGCCAAATGTGTAAGCAAACTCAAAGTATCAAAGTTCCAACCTGAGCTGACCTTTGTGAATTTGGGTATATTCCACCTTCTGACAGAGAGATGAAAGAAGTTAACAAAAATTGCATTATTAATTAATTCTTGAGATACTAATTTTATATATCAATGGATACAACCATTCGTAATCAAAATACAGTTGAAACTCTATCTAGTCAACCTCAGCAAAATAATACTGGTAATCAAAAAAGGTTCTCCCCAATTATTATTGGATTAATAATACTGCTATTAATTCTCGGACTAGGGGTATATTTATTTTATTCAAATAATAATCGATCTCAAACTTCCAGTTTCAATCAAAACACAGTAACCCCTACCTTACCTCCTCTACAAAAAGTTCAAGCTATTCCTAACAGCGTTGACAAAATTGCATATATTACTAAAGGTGAAGTTTGGGTAGTCAACGAAGATGGAATTGGAGCCAAGAAACTATTATCTCATGAACCTGTAATATTTAACAATCCTCATCTAAATCAAGCACAAAATAAAACCATCTCCGATAAGTTTAATGATGATTTTTTCTTTGATTTATCGTGGTCTAGGGATGGAAATAAACTTGCAGTTACTGGATATTCAAAGCTTGAGGAAGAAAAAGCAAGGAATCAGAAGTTTGAAGGAGATTATTTTATTCAAGTTTGGTATCCGCCTCATGGCGACATTTATTTAGTTGATGTAGAAAATGGACAATCGCAGGTCTTTGAAGCTACAGAAGTAAATACCTTAGTAGGGGAAATCAATTGGTCATATGATAACAAACAAATCGTATTCAAGAGAGAAAGACCCTTCAATCAACAGAGGGGAGAAATTGTACTAGCCAATACTGACGCTTCAAATAAAAATGAAAAAGTGTTAACGACCTATGAATATCAAGGAAATAACAATCGTGGTTTGACTTGGTTTCCAGAAAGAGGGGAAGTTTGGTTTAAGGAAAAAATATCATATCACATCAACAATCCAGAACCTTCACTAGTAAGATTTGATATGGCAAAAAATCAGAGAGATGAAAAACCTGTTGAGGTAACTAAAGGCTATCGTTTACATACATTTAGTTTTTTGAAAGATGGAGGGATCATGTATTTTAATACTGTCTTAGGCCCTGATTCTGGCACAGAATACAATACTTACGAAGTGAGGGTTTCAAATCCAGATGGTACGAATAGTCGAGTTGTTTATACTGGTAAAGATTGTGGCGAAGAGAAATATAGAGAGCGTTGTTATTATGCTTATTATTCTCCGGATGGTAACTATGCTGTTGGTGATGTTATTTACAAACCTGAAGCTCCAGAAAAAACAGTATCTAATAAAGGAGGAGCTACATGGAATAAAAATGGGGATAAAACTGCGTACACTGAAGGAGGAATTAATGTTTTAGATATGACTACATTGTCATCAAAAAGAATATTGCAGAATCCAAATATTCGTGAAATTAAGTGGGCTTACTAAATACAAGAGGCAATATTAATCATCTTTAGGTGTTCGTGGGGATATTGAGTTTCCTGATATGCATAATTGTGCATCTTTTAGTCCAAATGTATAGGTAAACTCTGAGTTTATACCGTCAGACAGGAATAATTTGAAGAATTCCCGCAGTCTGTTTAAGGTACTAAGCTGATCACTAAATTTTGTTAATAAATACTGGCTCAAATAATCTTCTGAATTTGTAGTACCCCAAGGACTCGAATAATTATATAAACTTTTGCTCTAAAATTGTTTCATTTAGTGCTGGATGTTATAATTTATCCTTAAATATGGAGTTTGTTTTTAAAATAGGTATAGTATTGCTTCTTGTCCTTCTTAACGGTTATTTTGTGGCTTCAGAATTTGCTCTTGTTGCCGTACGCAAAACCAGAATTGAGGAACTCGCAAGAAAAGGAAATATAACAGCAAGAATTTTACAAAAGGCCTTGGATAATTTAGACAGCTATATCTCGGCAACACAGCTTGGAATCACTCTTGCCAGCCTTGCGTTAGGTTGGATTGGAGAACCGGCGATTGCGCACTTTCTTGAACCTTATTTCACATTCATTCCTAAAGAAGCCGCTTTTATTACATCAAATACTCTTGCTGTAATAATTGCGTTCAGTATTATTACTTTTCTGCATATTGTTTTGGGGGAGCTGGCACCAAAATCTATTGCGTTGCAAAGGTCAGAAACTGTGTCGCTTCTGGTGATTACTCCTCTTGTACTGTTTGCGAAAATCTTCAGGCCGTTTATATGGCTTCTTAATGGAGCGGGACAACTTTTACTTAAAATATTTGGCATGCGTGCTCCTTCAGGATATCAGCTTGTTCACTCAGTGGAGGAAATTAAAATGATATTAAAGCAAAGCAGCCAAGGAGGTGTAATACCGGCAAAAGAAGCTGAGATGGTTTATAACGTATTCCAACTGGGAGAAATACCTGTTAAATATTTAATGGTTCCCCGAACTGAAATATTATCTTTTAATGTTGCTACATCGCTTAAAGAAGTTGTTAAAAAAATTGAACACCATCCTCACAGTAGATTCCCTGTATTTGAGAGTTCCATTGATAACATTATCGGTTTTGTTCATGTAAAAGATATTTATCAGGAAGTCCTTCACAATGGTGAAAATATAAAACTTTCACAGCTTAAGATAATACGTGAAATAATTAGTATTCCGGAAGGAAAAAAAATTGATGATGTTTTACAGGACATGAGAAGAAAAAGAGTACATCTTGCTATAGTTAATGACGAATTTGGTGGAACAGCAGGAATTATAACACTTGAGGATATAATTGAAAGCCTTGTTGGAGAAATTGAAGATGAATTTGATAAGCCGGTTAAAAATATAGTTAAACAGAAAGATAACTCTTATCTTGTGGAAGGACACACTTTAATTGAAGATATAAAACAAAAATTCAACCTTCCGCTAAAAGGACAGGGATATACCACAATCGGAGGACTGGTTTTTGGCCTCTTAGGACATGAGCCACGTGTGGGAGACACTGTGCAAATCAGTAATTTAGCTTTGAAGGTAGAAAGAATTGAAGGAAAAAGAATTAAATTATTAAGACTTAGAAGGGATACAAAAAATTCCAGAAACAGATGATACTATATTATAAAAGTAGCAAAATCTGTAACACTATTTATTCTTATGATTCATAAAGTAATTGTTTATAAAAAGAAAATCTCTAATGAATATCATTCACCTTTAGTGATAGGTTATTCTTTATTGTTTGAAGAATTTGTTTATTCTGAGGGGATTGATCTGAATCGACTAATTGAGTTGCCAATTGCAACGCTCTATTTTTATTACCCAAATTGTATTCTGCAATGGCCAAAAATTGGAGAAAGAATTCATTCTCGGGAAATTTTTTAAGTGCCTCTTTAGACCATTTTTTTGCTGAACCGAAATCTTCTATAAGAAGATAATCGTACACAAGAAAATAATAGGACGGATAAAAATGGTCATCAATTTTAATCGCTTTTAATAAAAAGACGTCTGCTTTTTTATACTCTTTTTTCATAAAATAAATTGTACCAAGTATCGTCCAGCAATTTACGCAACGTGTTTCCAGTTGTACAGATTTTTCAGCATAGGGCAAGGAAGTATCATATTGTCCCCGAAGCAATAATTCAGCAGCTATATTGGCTTCAATATTCCAAGAATCTTTATTAATCTGCTCATCATGGATATTAAGCGTCAATTGATCATACCAATTAGTATTTCTCACTATAGTTCTAAGAGAAAAAACTATAAAGATAAATAACATGATAACGGTTAGCACAGATTTCAATTTTAAGTTTTGCAGTTTAATCGTTTGTGCAACAACGCCAAATATCCCCAGCAGTCCAATTATCGGTAAATAAAACCACCGTTCCGCGACCGTCATGTCCAAAGAAATGATTTGTGAATATAATGAAATTGAAATAAGAAACCAAAACGAAAAAAAGAGAAAAGCAAAGAAAAGTTTTTTATGATTTCTATAAATAAATATTCCCACGCTTACCAAACTGAGAAGAAATAAAAAATCTATTATTAGCGGAAAATAAAAATCTTTTACGTTTACTGCTCTTACTATCCAGTGCTGTGCAATTGCCAACTGAACAGGGACAAAAAAATTAGAAACATAGAAAAAAAAGATTTTGGGAAGCGTGATTAGTCGTATTACTAATGAAACCTCTCCGATTGGCACTGTAGCAGTTTTTTCAAAAAAAATATGAGCAACGAAAAAGCGAAAAAACAAATAAATACTCAATGGAACTGATGCAAAAATCAAAAGTTTTGAATAACTCCTTTTTAGAATAAACCAGTTGTAAACAACAATTATTATAAGAAGAAGAATTGCTGATTCTTTAGAAAAAAGTGCCAAGAGTATTAATAAGGCAGATGAAATAAATATTTTCCGGGAAATTTTTTCTCTCATCATCAAATAGAAAGCTGATAAACCAAAAAATACCGCCAGAGGATCACAAATAGCGGACATGAAATTAACAGCCTCAGCATTAATTGGATGGATAAGGAAAATAAGAGAGAGGAAAAATGACAGCTGTTTTTTGAAAAATTTTTGAAAGATCTTATATACAAGTAATGCATTCAGTATGTGAATAATAAGCTGAACGATATGAAAGAAAAAAACATTTGGACCAAAGAAAGAATAAATGATAGTTAAAAGAGTAAAAGTAACTGGTCTGTAAAAATAATTTCCCTGTCCGAGTGTGAACAATGAAGGAATGTTTTTTAAAGAGTAAATTAAATAGTTTTGCACTATTTGAAAACTGTCATCCCAAACAAAATTATTAAAAAGAAAATTGGCGTAAATAAAAAAACCTATACAAACAATGAAAAGGATATTCTTATCAAATTTTATTATTGACTTCATATTTCAATAATAGCATGCAATAAATATTTTTTAACTTGCTCATCTTGATAGTTATTCTCGCTTGATTTTAACATAGCAATATAATAGTGTGGGGTTTGTATTATTTTCTATGTTTTGTTAGAATCTTGCGATGACGCGAGAAACTCACACTCACTCAGATACTCATGAGCAATTTGCTTGCTCCAATGTAGAAATACAACTTTTAGTTGGTAAACATGGTGCAAGTAATGAGAGAGATTACGCGTCAAGTAGAAAAAGAATAGAAGATCTGGGATTGAAATTCTTCAAAAGAGGTTTTACTAATATTTTATTTCTGGAGGATGGTCTTGGAAACCTAAATAAAAGAATAAAGTCCATAAATGATACTGCAAAACGTCATAGATCATTCAGATTTGCGTACTGGAATGTTGTTCGGAATTTTGATGAAACTGATTCAAGGGATTTGACCCAATTGTTTGACCAAAATCCTGTTGAACGATTCGTTCGCGTTGGTAGGACAGACGGATTGGACGATGCATCCAGTTACATTACGGCATTTATGTATAGCCAGTATGTTGCTCTTGATAACATTGGCAGAAAAGGACTGAAAGTGGAACTTGCTGCAGAAAAAAGAAGTAATGCAAGAACTAAGTTTAAAACCAAACTAGATGGTGGCGAACTTGAAAATATTAAATGGTGGAGAGAAATTACTCAACTCGCTGATCAAGCTGACATAGAAATAGCTCGACAAATCAGCCAACTTGCATCAGACCATCCAACAAGAGCAAGAATTATGGGTATTATGGGTACAGCCCACGCAAATGTTCACGACAAATTACCTTTGGAGCTACGAAATGACAGTAAAGTTGTGGAAATGAATCCTGGTGCTCAAGTACCAGGATTCATTGTCTTATTGCGTGATTTGCAAACAGGAGCATTAACTGACCAAGAACTCCAACGAAGACTTGACAACCTAAGAGCTAATATTTGCCAATAATTGATATTGGCATTATATAATGATAGAATTGCAGAATTCATATATGACAGTTTCACCTCAGGAAAAATTACCAAATAGAAAAATTATCGTAGAACAGGAACTTATAGATTCCATGAGGGATCACAGGTTTCCTAATATCTTAGATATGGGAGATGATAAGTTTTGGATTATTATACCTCCAGTTGGAACAAAAATGTGGGATGTTTCCAGGATTTGCCGTGATGAGGGCAAGCCTAAAAGGGTTGAGTATTTATCCAGTAATCTTGAAG
>MFNJ01000007.1 GCA_001782015.1 Candidatus Levybacteria bacterium RIFCSPHIGHO2_01_FULL_36_15 | reverse complement strand
ATGGCCATTTTTTACTTTCACGCCACAAAATATACAGATAGAACGCGAGTAAAACCATAGCTGATGCTATAAGGTGTCCGGTTGTTGCGATCCAAAATACAGACTCGGAATGTGCACTTGAAAAAAGAAAAAACAGAGCAATCAGCAAGGAAAAAAACTTATTCTTTAATAGCTTTAATGACAGCAAAAACACCAAAGAAGCATTTAAAATATGAATAAGTATTAAAAGCATGTGATATATAGGCGGATTTAACCAGAAAACCGGATACACAATAGAAAAATATAATTTTGTACCCGGTCTATAAAAAAATCCATTGGAGTTAGTAAAATAGTTAATAATTGTGCTTTTAACAGGTTCGCATCTGGAAATATTTTCAACCGTTATTTTTTTGCAGTCATCTGCCCACCTTAACCAAGTAAAATCATCTCCAACAAAATAATTATTAAAGGTTATGGAAAGTACTCCAATACCGGCAATAAAAATATATAATATGATTGCCGGACGAGACAGAAGAACATTTCTCAGCTCTGTTACAAAATTTATTTTTCTTTTCTGGTATAAACTCAACAAACCAATCACGGATCCAATCAAGAGCCATAAAACAAACGCAATTTTAGAGGCTTCAAAAACGTCAATAAGCATAGCGTTTAGTCCCAATCCGAATATACCCGCCATGACCCCTAAAACGTAACTTCTTGAAGAAGTTGAGCCTACGTCCGGCAACACTTTATACACGTAAATTCCAATAATAAGAAACACAAGCATAAAAGATGCAAGTCCAAAAGCTCCCGTTTCTCCTAAAATTCTCAGATAATTATTATCCGTGGCAAGACTAATCGAAGAATATCCGGAACCTAAAAGCATATTGCGCTTAAAAGCCTCAAATGCTCTCGGCCATTCTCCCTGAAATCTGGTAGTAAAAGATATGTCATAGGCAAGAACTTTTTTTATGACAAAATCTCCTTCAACATTGGTAATCTCCGTTGACTGCATACCTGATTTGAGACGGGTTTTTATATAGGTAACTTTTGTAACTGTTTTTTGTTCCGTTTCGTTTGCGGGAATATTGATGTAACCTGATCCTTGAGGCAAACTCTCTCCGGTTAAATCGGTCTTTTCAATTACTACTGCCGTCTGTTTGCCCTGTTTTCCTGGTGCAGTTTTTTTTTCTGCGGGGGAAGTATTTTTTGCTATCCCGATGGGTTTACCTGTTCTTGCATCAACAACCAGGTCAACCTGGGAAATTGTACTGCCAAATCTTTGCGAAATACCCTGAAATGAATTAAGAAGAAGAATACTGAATATAAAAACGGGTATAATAAACTTTTTTTGCTTTTGCAATATTAGCATAAAGGAAATTGCAAACAAATACACCATAAAAGAAACCCGTGACGCAGTCATAAGCAGAAGTACCAGACCGCAAACCGAGGCAGCAAATAAGCCCAGTTTAATAAAGATATTCCTGAAGGAAAAAATCATGCTTCCCACAATCGGAATGATCATCACGAGGTATGCGGCAAGATCATAATGACCCGCAAAGGTTGATTGGACACGGTTTGTTGCAGAGATAAGAAGAGGAATTCCCTTTGCAAATTCTTCATTCATTGTGGAAAATGCCGGAAATCTATGTTCCCACCCCACTAAAATTCCCCTCTGACCAAACCCGTAAGCAGTAACAAGAAGAAGTGTCACGGTCAAAACGGCAGTAAGAACAGGAACAAAGCGCTTATTCCTTACCGCAGAAAAAGCTATAAAGAATAGAGAAATATACTCAATTCTTCTAAGGTAATGAAGCAGTGCAATATTAGGAAATACGTTTGCTATATAAGGAAAAATAAAATTAATAGCATATACAACCGAGATCAAACCAACCGACCAGAAAATAATTATCGGTATAGTAAGAGGAGTTTTAAAAGTAGCTTTCTTTCGCACCAGCAATACAAACCATATTAAAACTACCGCTGATATCAAAAAATCTTCAAGCCTTACATATACCCATGTATGCTGCACGTTTAAGATTGGCAGTTTGGGATACAGGGGAATAAATGCAAGCAAAAAAAGAGTTATAACAAACAATATATTTTCAGAGACCCACTTTAAAACTTTCATGTTTTAAAACCTCAAGACTTCTTCTATACGTTTGCTTAAGGTAATCATTTTGAGTAATTATTCCAATAAAAATTGCTACTGAAGCTTTGACCTCAAGTAAAGATTTTACCATAAAATAAGATCTCCTGCTCTTATGTTTTCTATAAAAATACAAAATGCCTTTGTATATATTTACAACTGCAAAACTTCTACTGCTGCTTCCGTGCTTATGATGCTTAATCTTGGCATAAGGATAAAACATAATTTTAAAACCGCTTTTTTTAATATTAAAACATAGTTCCATATCTTCAACATACATAAAAAAATTCTCATCAAATTCACCCACGCTTATAAATACATCTTTTCTAACCATCATAAATCCCCCGCTTACAAAATCTACATCTTCATTCTTTTCCGGAGAAAATCTAACATTTGCTATTCTTTCAAATCCCACAGCAAGAAGAAAAACATTCATCAAGTTATAAAATCTACCCGCGGATAATTCCTTTATACCCTTACTATCTAACATTTGACCGCCCAAAACTCCAATTTTTTCATCCATTTCCATTAAATTAACCATTCTAATAATATTTCTGTCATTTACAACCGTATCGGAATTAATAAATAAAATTAACTTTCCGTTAGAATGCAAGACTGCTTTATTCATGCCTCCGGCAAAACCTAGATTTTTTTCATTTCTGAATACTTTAACATCCCTATAGTCATCTTTAATGTTTTTAAGAATCTCAATTGTGTCATCAGAAGAAGCGTTGTCAAAGATAATAAGTTCAAATTCTCCTTTTTCCATTTCCCGCGAGTAAAAAGAAAAAATACTTGCAACACATTCTTTAATATAGTGGGAAGAATTGTAGGTAAGAATAATAATAGAAAGTTTCACCATGTAAGATATAAGAGAATAATACCGTAATTAAACATATCATCTGAACCAGGCGGCTCTACCAAGTTTATAACTGGGATCCTTAAGACTTCTTTCTCCTATTACTTTTGCAGGCACACCTCCTACTATAGAAAATTCTTCTACGTCTCGAGTTACAACTGCTCCCGCGCCTATAACTGCTCCTTTTTTGATTTTCACTCCCGGCAAAATTATGGATCTTGGCCCTATGAAAACGTAGTCCTCTATTATAACCGGTTCAAAAGTTGCTGCAAAATTCTTATCGTTTATATCGTGTTCCGAGTTATATATCATAACCTCCGAGGCTATATCCACATGATTTTCTATTAAAAGTTTATCTCTTCCGTCCAAAACAGCTTTCTCCCCTATTATTGTGTCTTCTCCAATTTTTATGTTGCTTGGATTGTAAAAACTGGCATACATATGTATGGTTGACCCCTTTCCTATCTTCATGCCAGAAGTCCGGTAAAAAAATCTTCTCAAACAATGGAAAGGAAGTAAGCCAATCAGGCGCAAGAAAAACAACTCCACTTCCAGAAGAATTGTATAAAGTCTAAATAACATTCTTTGCACTAGCTTCTTACTGTTAATGTTTTTTTCCATAATTTATTTCACCCAGCTACTTTTTTAATAATATCAAGAGTTTCAGTCGCTGCTTTTTCCCAACTGAACTTTTTAATTTGCCTGAAACCTTTTTCTCTCATTTCTTTCCTTAATTCCTCGTTTTCTATGACCTTTTTTAATTTATCCGCTATATCATTCACATTGTAGGGGTCAAAATAAACAGCCGCATCTGCTCCTGCTTCAGGCAGGCTCGATATATTACTTGCAAGAACCGGGCATCCGAATTGCATGGCCTCAAGAACAGGTAATCCGAAACCTTCATATAAGCTGGGAAGAACAAAACACACAGCTTCTTTATACAAAGCAGGTAATTCTTCATTTTCTACAAAGTCCAAAAATTTAACGTTTTTTTCAATGTTGTTTTTTTGAGGGGCATTTAAAATATCCTGATAAAACCATCCCTTTTTACCTACTATTATTAATTCTAATTCTTTTTCTTTTGAATTTGAAAACTCACTTAAGATTTTCCCAAAAGCTTCTATAAGTCTTACAATATTTTTTCTTGGTTGCAAAGTCCCCACAAAAAGTATGTATTTGCCGCGAATGTTGTATTTTGCCCTGAGCTTTTTACTATTGTCCATGCTTTTTGCTTGTAAATTTATTCCTTTTTCTTTTATTCCGGGATAAACCACAACTACCTTATCGTTATCTAACTTATAATAACCAATTATATCATTTTTGCTACTTTTGCTTATTGTAATAATTTTTTTTGATTTTTGTACAGAATATAAAGTCCAGTTTTTGAGCTGATATAGATCGCTTTTTTTAAACATATATGGATAATGTATATAAGAAAGATCCATGATTGAAATAATGGTGGGTATAGGTGAAAAGCGAGGGGCGTAATGAGTCGGGCTGAAAAATACATCCGGACGCTCTTTATGAAAATAAAGATCTACCGGCAAAGCAAATTGCGTCCAAAACCTTTTCGGACCGATAACTCTATATTGCCAATTTTGATTCTCTTTTGGTAAATCTTGCCTAGCTTTATTTTTTAAGTATACAACAAATTTTGAGTTTTGAGTTTTGAGTTTTGAGTTTGAGAATTGTATCAGCAATTCGAAAGCATATTCCCCTATACCTACCTTCCTGTCTATATTTGCTTCGTTACCATCAATTCCTATATTCATATCATTTAAATACCAGGGTAAACAACTCTCAATCTTTCATTTTCTATTCCCAGAATTTTCTTAGCGTCTTCTTTAGTTGATTCTGAGATACAAATTACCAATTTGGATTCTTTTTTTACCCATTTAAGCCTTCTTTTTTGTGTTTGAATAATTTTTTTGTCTGTTTCTTCAGGATTTTTATAGATTATCAAATCATATAATATTGTAATTTTTTTTGCTTTTATACTGGGTGGCTCAGTCCAGTCCGATGTCAGAAAAATATCCACATCACCTACAAAAAATTCCAGCGGAAGAATGTGTAATTTATTCCAAAATAAGTCAAGAACAGACGGAGGAAAAGGATAAGATACTAATTTTACCCTAGGACTCCCTAAATCTTTTAAATCCCGGCTTAAAGTCTTATTTACTCTTCCCCGTAAAGAAGAAAAAAACAAAACATACTCGTTTGATTTATCCTGCCGGATCATAGATCTCACAAGATTTAATATGAAGTTTGAAACGCCGGAGCCTTCATAAGAAGCCTGACTTATATCAATTCCAATTCTCATATATAAATTCTACTATGGAACAAACCAACTATCAAATATTAATGGAAGTACGAGTTATTTATTTTTTGATTGTACAAAATAAGATATTATACCGCACAACAGAAAAAATGAGCCGAAATAAATAAGCCTTTGAGCGGTAAAAAAAACCCAAAAATAAAAAAGAGGAATGGAGGCAAGGAAACACAGAATTCCCAACAAGATAAATTGTCTGGAATTATGTTTATATAAAAGATAAATAAAGATTATCAATAATATTACGTCTTGTATTTTCATATTTTTCTGCGGCTAAAGTACAAAAGAATAAAAATCATACCAAGCAGCGTTGAAGTACTAATCACCAACCCCATGTTAACTAATTTTTGAGGATGATAATAGATTTCAATCTTATAGCTTCCGTTTTCAGGCATAACAAAGCTGTTTAATGTTTTTTCATAAGGAGAAGATTGTAATATGTTTTTACCAATTTTTGCATACCATCCGTTGTTGAAATTTTCTGAAAAAACCAAAATATCACCTTTTTTAACATTGGATGCCGCCACTGTATAATGAGCTTCACTTGTTTGCTGATCATGCAGATTATTTACAAACCTTCCGTCCGACAAAATCCAGAAATGGTTGTAGAAAGTGGGTATTTCATACACTGCTAATTTATTGAATCCCTTCATCTTTTTTAACCACGATATCTTATCCAGATTTGTTATTGTATTTTCATAAGATTTTTTGTTATATTTTCGGTCTTTGAGAAATATTTCACCTTCTGAATCGTAAGGCACAATTATATATTTTACAGACATCAATTTTAATAATTTTTCCGTCTGGGGCTGGTCTAACATCTTGGTAATCAGGTTAGCATCCAGTGTATTTAAGAGCTCTCCTCTTCCTACTGCCGGATGAGTATTTGAGAAATACCCGAATCTTTGCCATTGGGGAACCCAAAAAGTCCTGGAGAATGATTGGTCTTTTACCAGCAAATCTCTAAGCATACTATACTCTTTGTCAATTACTTTTGGTTTAATTCTCCAATATATATTGCTTATATCTCTAAGTGTAAATATAAAAAAGAAAATAAAAATTCCAACTATTGTTTTTTGCAAAACATTTTTATTTAAATAAGTCACGGAATATTTGCCAACTGCCTGGCTTAACTCATAAATAGCAAAAGGTACAAGGACGGAATAGCTAAGAGCAACTAGAAGATACCATTTTGTTGGATCTCTAAAAAGGAAAAAACCAGGAAAATGATTGAATAAATACAAATATATTCCGCCCAGTGGTTCCTGATTACCTTTTGCAAGAAATGAACCAAACAGGCCAAGAAACGATAAAAAAATTATTGAAGTTTTCGTTTTATCATCCCTTTTATTTATAAAAAACAAAGAGGAATATGCAATGATTGGTATCATAAGAAACTCCGGTTTCATGAAGTATACCTTTCCAAAAATATTTTCTGGCCAGTTTGGATGAAGCAAGGAAATAGTATTTTCAAATTTTGCAAAGCTTAAAAAATCAGCTCCTCCCATAGCGCCTCCGAATGACACAAAAGTTTTGGTGATAAAAAGTGGAATAATCCAATATGAATGAAGCAGGAATAAAACTATTGACGGAATGAGTGCGGTCATTAAAATATTTTTTCCGAATAAAGCCGATCGGGAAATATTGAATACACAAAAAATAAACAAAGCAAGTAAAGTTATATAAGTGAGTCTTGGATCAAATAATAATTGCGCAGATAATAATAAACCAAAAATCAGCGAATTCTTAAAGCTTGGAGCTTTTGCGTTGCATATAAATCTTGCAAGAACAAGCGGAGCAAGTGAAAATGAAAGAGCTACTCCCATTTGCCCTCCGCTTATAATCATTAAAAAATATGTATTAAACAAATATATAAATCCGGAAAGTATTCCTAGCTTTGGTTTTAAAGGAAAAATTATTTTAAATAAGTAATTTGCACCTAAAAAAGAAAAAATTACACTTGGTACAATCCAAAAAATCAATCCAGTCAAATCCCATGATATTCCAAGCTTGCTGAAAAAAGCCGTAAGATTCAAATAACTTGTTATCCAAAGTGTTCCTGTTGCTGCTTCTCCTACGCCCGTATTCAAAATTGAATCCCAAGCAGATGGTAAATGGGCAAAATTTCCAATATTTTCAGGCCAGAAATACCTCCAGTCTCCACCTATCAAAAACATATTGTTCATGTAAGTTAATTGTATTATAATATAAATATAAGACTAAATATTGCATAACCCAAAAAAATATATATAATGTAAGTTACATGAAGAAAGCAATAGTTATTATTAATATCCTGTTTATATTTTTGAGTTTTAACTTGCAACAAGTATCAGCCCAATCTCCGTCACCGGAAGTAACAATTACTCCTTCCCCAACACCAAAACCTATACAATACAATCTTGCGTACCCTGGAATCTTACCTGACAATCCTCTTTATAAATTAAAAGTATTGAGAGATAAAATTTCAGAAAAACTTACTAATGATCCTTCAAAAAGAATAGATTTCTATTTACTTCAAGTAGATAAGCAAATATTAGCAACCTCCATGCTTATTGAGAAAAACAAAATAGATCTTGCCAAAGATACGGCATTGAAAGGGGAAGATAACTACACCAAGCTAGTGAGAGAATATAAAACGTTAAACGCGAAACCTAAAAAGGATAAATTCACAAAATTAAAAAACGCAGCATTAAAGCACCAAGAAATACTGGAAAATATCATTAAAAAAGTTGATGAAAAAGATAAAAAAACATTCAAAAACGTTATGTACTTTTCCCAGGTTAATCTGCAAGAATTAAACAATCTCTATAGCTCGGAAGATCTGAATGAGTTATAATACTTTTCTCAATAATTTACTTTTACTTATCTGCGATCTGAAAATTAAAGTAGACAGCAATATTCCAATTGTTATAAGAGTAATAGCCGCGCCGATTTTAAATGAGGAAGGATCATAGAAAAATCTAACAGTATGAATTCCGCTTTTGGGTATAATAATACCCTTAACAAGACCATCTGCCATATAGAGAGGTGTTTCTTTGTTATCAATTGTTGCTTTCCAGCCAGGATAAAATGAATCACTGAATTGAAAAACTGTTTTATCTTTTGTTGTCTTTACTGAAAATATTGATTCTTCTGGAGTAAATTTTTGCACCTTAACATACCCTAGTTTATCTCCGCTTAACTTAAGCAAAGTCAGTAAACTTGATACTTTTTTTTCCTCTTCAGAAGTATAAATCCATGCAGGTTTATTGGTATAAATTGAGGAAGATCTCATTTGAAGATTATCATACTGATTAAACTTACCAGTTAGTATTAAAACTTTTCCACCTGATTTCTGATACTTTTCCAATAATTCTTTAGCTTTAATTTGGTCAGATATTTTTGGATTAACAATAATAATTGCCTGAAAATGTTGCAATTCTTCAAGTAAATAATCATTAAAGTTTGGGCTGGGGCCGGAAAAAACAGAAACCCTTTGTTCATCAAAATCAGGATGAAACAAAATCTGCTTGGCGATAAAGCCTGAATAATCATTGAAACGGTTGTCGGAAATTAAAAGTATGGCACCATTTAAAAGAGTAAATTTTGAAAGAACATTGCGATCGTAGTAAATTCCCTTATCCGATGCTTTAAATATTGGTGCAATACGATTTTCCAGAAAAGTGCAAACCTCATTTTTTAGTTGAGGTGTTAAATTACTATCATTTTTATCTATCAGCTCCAGTTTAGGACATCCTTTGAATTCTGAGAATTTATTTTCCTGATATTGAAATCTTGTATTAAGAACGCTAAAAATTTTATATCTTTTTTTAGTAAGTAATATTTCATCATTAATAGTACCTGATTTAAGAATTCCAAATTGATACGTAGGAATAATGGCTTCATACGAATGATGAACTGTGGTTAATTCACCTCTTAGCACATCTATTGAAGTAATTGCCCCTTCTGAGAGAACTGTAGAGTATAATCTCCCTTCAGGTTTATAAGTTTTTAGAATTTTTGATAAAATTACAAGATAGTTATTAGTATTAATATTTTGAATTACGGGAAGCTGTCTTAGGTCATCATTTTTTATAACTACTAATTTATTATTTTTCTCTAATTCTAATCTTGGATCCTTATAGTCAGGAAAATCAAAAGAATCAAATTTATATATTGAAAACAACAAAGCTGATACTGCAATAATAATTCCGAAAAAATACCCTCCTAATCTTAATAGTTTGTTTTTATTTATATATGTAATCAGATTTAAACCCAATGCTAAACACATAAAATACGCAAAATTTATAACAATTAAGAATCGGAAAGGAAATTGGTTAGAATTAAAACCAAGAAGTAAATAATACATTAAAGCGTAAAAATCAATAGGGATACGATTTGCAAGAAAACCCCATAAACCAATTATTAAAAGACTGGAAAAAAGAATATATTTCTTTGATCTTTTTGAAATCCCGTATATAAAGGCTAAAATAATTAACATAAAAGCAAATAAATTACCTAACCGCATAAAAAGACCTTCAATGGTATTTGAATCTACCGCAGTTGGATGTATATAGCCCCTAATCCTATCAAAAAGATAAGAAAATGGTAAAACATTGGAAGGATGCTCTATTACTGATAAAGGAACCTTTTCTCTGACGGATAAATTCCGGAATTCAAGTAAAGGAAATAATTTTACAGCAGACATCCCTAATAAAACAACCGCCATTGTTAAAACCAATAAGATTATAGTTTTTACCTGTTGTTTTAATTTATAAATATTTTTTCTTGCCTCTTTAGCGTTAAACAGTATGGTGACCGCAATCAACCAAATTAAAATGATCAAGTTATAATGAAAAACAAAATAGGTAGACGCTAAGAAATGCAACGACATTACAATCCCTGCTAATACTGAAAATATATACTTTTTTTCTTTTAGCGCTAACAGCAACAAAGCTACACTTAAAGGAATTAAGGTAAATCCGTATAATTCCTCAAACCAACCATTAATTGTTACAATATATCCATATTCGTTAGCGATATACGGAATAGCAACCAAAATACTAATAAATCTATTTAAATTCAATATTCTCAATAATAGATACATTGACAATGCTGCAGTAAATGCATGGAACAACATTAAGGCTTTTGTTCCCAAAACCGGATTTTCAAACAATGTTATCACTAACCATGTTATTGGATAGAATAAAGGACCTCCTGGATGGCTAATCCAAGACATCCCCGAGGAAAGAAACTGATCCCACAGGGCAAATTGACCATAATGCAGTAATGAGTATCTAATAATGTAGGTCTGATAACCATGGTATCTCAATGCATCACCAAATGCAGTCGGATTTATTCGGAATAAAAAACCATAAAGTATTAAAACAATAAGCATTAAGAATAAAACAGAGATTATTTCTCTAAAAGGACCAGGTAAATTATTTATTTTCCGGCATACAACACTTTTTTTTAGGAAGAATTTAAATCCGCGCCTTAGTAGAATTGAACGAAAAACCAGTCTCTTCCGTATTAAAGTAGAGGGTTTATGATTTTTTCTCATTACTTTTTAAAGAATTTTTTTTTAGAACCTCATTAATTAAATAATGAGGCCGGTTTTTAACTTCTTCATAAATGTTAACAATATATTGCCCTATTATGCTCAAACATAAAAGCTGAACTCCACCCAAGAAAAGAATAACAAGAATTAGTGTAATAAAACCTCTGGGATTATTGGGATAAAATAGAAAATCTAAAAAATATATAAATATTCCAAAGAGAATCAAAAATACGATTAGAGTTGCTAAAAATGAAATTAGCTGCAGAGGTTTATAAGAAAAGGAAAAGATATTTTGCACTGCCCACTGTAAATAATTAAGTAAGCTAAATTTTGTCTTTCCTCCTTTTCTTTCTGCTCTATCATAACTAATACCAGTTTGTCTGAAACCTGCCCATGCTCTAAGACCAGTAAAGTATTTATTGTGTTCTGGCATTACGTTAATTATATTCACTACTTTTCTATCCATCAAAGCAAAATCTCCGGCATCTAGGGGAATATCAATATGCGATAACATATTTAATACTCTATAATACAGAATTGTTAAAATTTTCCTTAGCCTGCTTCCTTTTCTGTTTTTTCTAATTCCATATACAACTTCAAATCCATTCTTCCATTTATCTACCATTTGAGTAATTAATTCAGGAGGATCCTGCAAATCACCATCTATACAAATTACTGCATCACCGGAGGCGTATTCTAATCCTGCAGTATATGCTCCATGAGGACCAAAATTTCTTGAAAAGTAAATTACAACCACATGATAATCTTTATTAACTAAAGATCTGAAAATATTTTCAGATGAATCATTACTTCCGTTATTAATAAAAATTATTTCATATAAATTTGTAATTTCGCTTAATACTTTTGTTAACCTGAAGTAAATTTCTTTTATATTTTCTTCTTCATTGAAACAAGGGATAATGATAGATAATTTCTTTTTATTATTCTTAATCATTTTTTGTTAAAAAAAGATTGAAAAACTCCTATCATATAATTCATTTCACTCTTACCTATTCCGGGATATATTCCAACAAAAAATGTATTTGATAAAACAAAGTTACTATTGTTCAGATTAAAAGGAGTTCTATGTTTAATATCTCTATAACCTGGGTGCTTCAATATGTTTCCTGCAAATAAAACTCTCGTTTCAATATTATTACTCTCAAGAAACTCCATTATTTCTTTTCTGCTAAAAGGTGAATTTCTGCAAACTGTTATAGGAAATGCAAACCATGAAGGATCTGATTTTGAAAAAGATCTTGGCAGGATTAAAAACTTTTTGTAAGGCTTAAGCACCTCATAAAGTGTCTTAAAATTTTTCTTACGCATTAAAGTAAATGCGGGAACTTTTCTTAATTGTTCTATTCCTATTGCACACTGAAGATCTGTAGGTTTTAAATTATAACCAATATTTGTATATATATATTTTCGATCATATCCTTTAGGAAGTGAAGAAATGTTAGATGAAAATCTTTTCGATAATTCTTCTATAGAATTCGTTTTTCCCATATCAAAACCCAAATCTTCTCTCCCCCAATCTCTTAATGACCGGCATGATTTGAACAATTCCAAGTCGTCCATAACCACAGCCCCACCTTCTCCCATCATCATATGATGTGCAGGGTAAAACCCTGCAGCAGCAACATCTCCAAAAGTGCCACATAATTTTCCACCATAACGGGAATCTAATGCATCACATATATCTTCAATAAGATAGAGCTTGTGTTTTTTGGCAATTTTAACTATTTTATCCATTTCTGCCGGATTTCCTAAAGTATGAGCAAGAATAATTGCCCGGGTTTTTTTTGAAATAGCTGCTTCTAATTTATTTGCGTCAATATTATATGTATCTAATTCTATATCTATAAATACGGGAATAAGATTATTGTGCAAAATTGCTGCAACAGTTGTGGGAAAAGCCATTGCCGTTGTAATTACCTCATCTCCAGGAAGCATTCTGTTGGGAAAAGTTTTTGCACAAAGACCAGCAACAGCCAGTAAATCTGCTGATGATCCGGAATTAACAACAACGCATCTTTTTCTATTCATAAACTTAGCAAAATTCGTCTCAAATTCTCTGCCTTCCTTTCCAAGTGTAATCCAAAAATCCAATGACGCATTAACCAACCGGACAACTTCTTTTTGATCATAAATTCTTGCTCCAAAGTGTATTCTTGATTTACCAGGGATAAATTTTTCCCGGCTTTTTTGCACCCTTACAAAATTATTCACAAGCTTAAGAATATTAGCTCTTAGATTTGTCTCTATAATATTTTTTTTCATTTATTTTGAATATTAAAAAATGATTTATACCACTTGATGGTTTTATTTAATCCTGTTTCTAAGGAATAAACAGGTTTCCAGTCCAATAAAGTTTTTGCTTTATATGCAGACAAATATTGTTTGTAGATTTCATTCATTGACTCATTTGTAATTTTGATATCAAGTTTACTGTTCATTTTTTTCATAATTAAGCTCACCATATCAATAACTAAAATAGGATTTTCGTTACTGAAATTGAATGCCTGACCCACTATGTTTATATCATCCATAGATTCTACTGCCTTTATAATGCCCAATGCCGCATCTTCTACATAAATAAAATCCCGGATGAATTTACCATTGCTTCTTAATACAGGACATTCACCAAACAATACCGAACGGATTACGCTTGGCACTAATCGATTAAAATTTAGATCCCCGCCTCCGAATAAATTTCCGCACCTTGTTATACAAACAGGAAGATTGTAAGAAGAATAATATGCTTGAGCGATTAAATCAGCGCAACTTTTTGATACATCATATGGATGCTGACCTTTTAACGGGGTTTCCTCAACGTATGGTAAAGTGCGTGATTCCCCATAAGCTTTATCTGAAGAAGAAACAATGATTTTTTTAATATTAGGAGATCTTCTACATGCCTCAAGCATGGTCCAAGTACCTTTTATATTGGTTTCAAAAGTAGACAAAGGATTACGATTGGCAATGGGTGCTATAGTTTGAGCCGCCAAATGCAAAACTGTATCAATTTCATATTCTCCAAGAATGCGCTCGATTAATAAATAATCTTCAACGCTACCTTTAACCACATTTATCTGAGGAAACATTTTGTCCAAAAATAAATGTGAGTCAGGAATGTGATCCCGTATTAAAACAACAATATTTGCCCGGGTTTTTTCATGCAACAATTTTATAACCCATGATCCCAATAAACCTGTTCCGCCGGTAATAAATACATTTCTGTTCTGCCAAAATTTAGAGTTTATACTTTTTATTTCCATACTTGCCATGGAGCCCTGCCTGAATCACAAAGATCATTAAGAAAATTTACATGTTTCTGTGTATCCATACAATACCAAAAACCATCATGCTTATATAATGACAACTCTCCTTCTTTGGCTAACTTTTTTAATGGTTTGTCTTCAAAAACACATGAATCATCGGGATCAATATAATCGAAAATCTGAGATTTGAATGCAAAAAAACCACCGCTGATAACATCTTCAATTTTTGGTTTTTCCCTGAATGTTTTAACAATTCCGTTGCTGTGCTCAATTAACCCAAAAACTGAGGCAGAATGCACGCCAGTTACAGTCCCAATTTTATTTGCCTTTTTGTGGTAGTAAAAAAGATCTTTTATGTTAATATCAGCTACACCATCTCCATATGTAAGCAAAAAATCACTATCCTTACCTATGTAATCACGGACTTTATAAATTCTTGCTCCTGTCTGAACTTCTTCACCCGTATCTACAAACGTAATACGCCAATTTCTTAATGTTTCCTTACCGTAGTAAGTTATTCCTTTGTTATTTTTTTTACTAAAATCAATTGAAAAATCATTATTCATTTCTGCGAAATTAAGAAAATAATTTTTAATCATCTCTTTTTTATAACCAAGACATAAAACAAATTCCTTAAAACCATAATGTGCATATGTCTTCATTATGTGTAGGAGAATTGGTACACCGCCTATAGATACTAAAGGTTTAGGTCGAAATTCCGTCTCTTCTTTAAGCCTTGTTCCCTTACCTCCGCAAAGAATAACTACTTTTGGTTGATTTTTAGCCATAACTCAAATATTTATTCTGCATTCAGATATTTCGTTAGCAGGCTTTTGGAAAAAAACTTCCTGCCGAAAGAATATGCAGAAGAAATTTCTCCGCTAAAAACGGGCTGCATAAACACTTATCTATACAGCATAAATTAGTTTTACGATAATTCATTTATCAAAGTATACATCAAACAATTGACCATATCAATTAAATTTGTCTTATTAATTATCAAAAGCAAAAGAATTAAGAAATTCGTTAAGTTTTATATTGTCAAATTCAGAGTTTTTAAATAAAGTTATTCGTTTTATGAAAATTGAAGGTGATGTCTGGAAAATAAAATCTTTTGTGATATTTGTCTCTATAATAACTACCTGCACATTTTCCTGAATTCCAATATTCATTATATTTTTTTTAAGACCTTTAATAAACTCAATATTTGATCCTTGTTTCAAACCGTATAAAAGGGAAATATAATCATTTAAAGATAAAAGGGTAGAATTTTTGTACATAACAAAATTTAAAATCTCCGAATTGTCACCTTCTATTATCAAATTAGTTAATTCATCATTCATAGTAATATTGTTTTTCAAATAAGTGTTTTGGGGGTAGGAAAAGCCGTACTTTAATTCTTTGTTCGCATATTTGTTCCAATTTCTAGTTAAATAATCATTTTCCAAAACATTCCTGATTAAGTTTCTAGTTTTTTCTGTAGTGTCAGTTGTTATTTTTTTGTCACCATCATAGAAAAAGGAATAAATATTTTTAGAGGAAATATTATTGTTTCTAACTGCCTTCAGTAAGGATTGAATATTAATAAAATAACCAAATCCTTTACCGTCAAATTCTTGGTACTCTTCCCCAATAATCCCTTTTTTAAGCAGGAAACCAGTTGTAAAAAAATTTGGGGAGTAATTTTTTTTATTAAAGTAATTCACTAATAATGTATGCCCAAAATTTGTTTGAAAGGGGGGTATTTCTTCTGCGAAACCATAATACGGTTTATTACTTTTTATATAAAATGCAGCCTTATCAGAAATTGTTGGGAATGTACGAATTATCGTATTAACAATTTTCATTCTTTCATAGCCAACAGGAACTATTTTATTGTTAATTGTCAAAAAAACAGATACAATGTTTATAACAGTATAAAGGGTGAATATTGCTATAATGAAACGGGGCAGGAATTGAAAACCTTTTTGTTTCTGAATAGTTTTTGACCACACGTATAAAATATAAACCGTTACTGCAAATAATAAACTTCCTCCCACTGAAATTAGGTAAAAGTGTCTTGAATCCAGAAAGGTAACAAAAGAAAATAAAGTATTTAACCAGGGAGCGATCAAGAGCTGCGGTAAAACAGCTGAGAAAATAAAAATCAAACTAAAAATAAAACTCTTTTTTAATTTGTTGTTTCTTAACTTATTAATTCTAGTGTATATGAAAAACAACAATATACCAATTAAGATAGCAAAATAGAGAATAACTATATCGCTTCCTGCGGACTGTGCAAATGTGAGATAATTTATTCCCCGGATTGATGCTTCTTTTGCATATGTCGGATAATTCCAGACAGTAATATTCTCAGCAACATTATTTATTAAATTTACTGGAACGAACTGTTGAACGAGCGCTTTTAAAGGATAGGTAAAAAGGCGATATAATTGAGGACCAACGCTAAAAATACCATCCGGTATTGTTGGACCTGTATCTACAGATTTATCAAAATAACGCATAACTACAGGAATCGTTCCCCTAAGAAGTGAGTAGAAAAAAAATGTAACTCCCAGATATAAAAATGATAATTTTCTACCAGATATCTTTGTTCTGTATAAAAATGAAATAATAAAAAGAAGCAAAAATATACCAAATATTGTTTCTTTAATAAGCAGTCCTGTAAATAACAGTATCAGTGAAATGATATAATAAATAGTCTTTCCTTTTTCTATTCCCTTTAACCATAAAAGTATTGATCCGATTACGATAATTGTTGGAATTTGCGTTTGCAGATGAGTATTCGCCCATATAACCGCTTCTATATGACTCTGACTTACCGCAAAAAAAAGTCCGGCCAAAATACCAATAAACTTCAAACCAGTAAGTTTGCGCGCCAGTATCATTACAAATAGTGAGGCAATAACGTGAATGGATAGACCTAGAATCGCATACCAATAATATTCCAGACGAAATACAAAGTATTCAGGGAAAAAAATAACATTCCAAAGTGGAGTAAAGTGTACGCTATATAATTTAGGGTGGGTAATCGGCTGAATAAGACTGTATATTATACCAAAAGGTGAATTAACATACTGATTAAATAATCCAAAAAAATACCATTCATCCTGAACAAAATACGCATTCCATATATTGAAGTAAGAAATTAAAATTGTAAAAAAATACAGTATGACACAAAATGCAAAATAATTTCTATTATAGAAATAAATTATATTTCTTTTTGTCATTGCTATTTCTTGGGCTTACAAATAATACCAAATTGAACTGCCGTCCCTGTTTGAATTGATTGAGTTGCAATAATTTTAAAATATTTTTTCAGAATCAATATTTTTTCTTCTGTTGGTCTAACGTATCTTCCCCTGTCAATTGATGCAAAAAATCTTTGTAGTCTATGCGGAGGATCAGGAATAATATCAGCAATGATAACAATTTTTTTTGTGATCTTATTAACTTTTGGAAGCAATACTCTTAAGTCTTTGTCTGAAAAATGATGTATTGTGGAAATAAGTAATACTGCATCAAACTTTCTACTGTAAATTTTTGGCGACTGCATAATGTTTGCTTTTATGAATTGCTTATTTTTATCATTATTATATCGTTGCATTGAATAATGAATAAATTTTTCGTTCAAGTCCCAACCGATATACTCTGCTGTTTCGGGTATAATTGAAGCAAAGTCTCCTGTTCCGCAGCAAAAGTCTGCGATCGTTTTGCATTGGTATTTCTTAAGATATCTTCGAATAAAGTGTTTCATACCTTTTTGTCTTCCTGCAAGAAAAAAACGGATATAATTAAATAGGAATGGGTTATCCAAAAGTGGATCACTGATTAAACGAGAGGATATTATAAAAAAATGTCTGGCCTTTGATAAAACCATACTAGCAAGAAAAAAGTATATTATACATATTCTCTGTTTTCAATAATTATAAAATTAAATTAATTATGTTGACTACTTAAAAAAATTACTTCTAGCCAATATTCATACAATAAAATTTTAATATTTTCTGTTATATATACTAAAGATAATATAATTAAATATAAGCATATAACTTACTAAACCGGTAACTTCAAGTAAGCTTCTTAAGTTAAAAATAACAAACACTAAATCTACAATAAATAAACTGAGCCCTATCTTTAAAATAATTTCACTTCTGGGTCTGAATAATTTCAGAATTACTATCCATTCAATCAGGAAAGGAATAAAAGGAAAATTTGCCATGATAATATTTGCGTAAGGAAGATTGAAAAAATACAACAATAGAATAAACAATACACTCGCGAAAATTATTCTCGACAAGTATTCCTCATATTTTTTAAATGTGGCAGAAAAGAACATGTTTATACTTTTCATTATTTCAAAAATAATTTAACTTTAAATAAAATATATGGTCCTATTATTGACAATAAAGAAATAATACTTATATAAAAACCATATTTTGCTAAATCTTGCGATTGATAAATAACGGCAATCGTATCCTGATTTTTATCAACTATCCAACCATTGGCATGGCCATTTATCATAAAAGATTTATTTGTTCCGTTTTTAATTACCCAGTTAAGATCGTAGGAATCATTAAGCACCACAACGGCTTTATTATTATCTTTAAAATCCAATTTCAAATTATATTCTGAAGAAGATATTTTTTTATAATTCATATTTATACCATTAACAGGCTTTGTCAAACTATTGTAAAAAATAAAATTGGGCGAGCTGATTTTTCTAATATTTATATTTGATATTTCATACGCTGTCTCAATTTTTCTTTCCTCGATACTTGGATATGTGCAAACAGCAAGGTATAGGTCTTCATCTTTTTTTAATACATAATCTATTTTGTAATTATTTGAGTCTGATGTTGCAAATATAATCTCGTCATCCGCAGTATTGTAAGGATTAGGTTTGTTTCCAAATGGTAGTATTTGAGAAAATATTTTTTTGTCGCCTTTTAAGTATTTATAGGCAAACGAAACTCTATAGACATCTTTTCTTTCTCCCGATATTTTATTTGAAAAAAAGCACGAACTTTTAATTAATGAAGAATCAATGCTGGATGTGTCTGTACCAGTATATAAGTTAAAGCTTTTTTGCCTAAGTTCCATTTTATGTAAGCCATTTTGCAAATCATATTGACCCAGATAAAACCATTTTGGATTTAGTTCATTTGATACAGTATTGTAATTAATATCATCAATGGTAAAACTTACTTTTGGATCATGCACCAATGAATCGTTTGAATCATAAAATAAATCGTAATTACCGGCTTTTGGAATATCTACAGTCAATCTTTTCACATCTTCCTCTTCAGTCTTCCATACTCTTCTATTAATAGTCTCCATTATTTGCTTTAAGAGACTATGGCTTGCATTAAGATTATCAAATACTTTATTAAAATTATCTGTTTTAGGTAAATTAATCAGCTCAGCAAGTATTGTTTTTTCTTTTATGAAAACACTGTTAACTTCAATTAACAAATCACTATAAGAGATTAAAGATTTGTCATCAATAGTTCTAATTATTTTATCTATTTTTTCTAATGAGGCGTCATAATCATCAATCGTGGAAATCATAATACCTGCACCTTTTTTATCATTAATAATTCCCTGCAGTCCTAAAATATTTTTTAGTGATTTATATAAGTAAAATTTAATCAGGGTTTCTTTTGAGATACTTGCTTGTTCTTTCGCTTTTTTCTCTTTTATTTCAAGAAGAGGATACAAAAAGGATCCTCTTGTGACAGAAGGTATATAAGCTTCCATCTCAATTTTTTTCCATTGAAGGTTACACATAATACAATTTGCTTTAATATAAATTTCGCTGGTTAAGTTTTCCAGATCATGAATGCTATTATTAACCGGATCACCTGAAACATATATTGGATCTTTAATATTCATATTGGGCAAGCTAAACAGCAAATCCAAGTCGCTTACATCTCCGTACAAATATGATAGTGAAGAGGCAACTGTAATATTATTGTTGTTTTTTTCACCCTTAAAATCATAAACTTCCCATTCACCAAATTTTTTAGCCATAAGTAAGTCACTCTCCTTCAGTGCTTCAGTATACATACTTGGCTTATCGGTCAATGAATCTTTACTATTCCAATTAATATCTTTCCTTAAAAGAAAAGATTCTATCCCTAAGAATTTTGAGAGATCCTGCCATCCCGGCTCATTCGTTTTCATCATCCAATACAATTTATCAACAATTTCTATTTCATTTTTTGTTAAACCGGCTTGATTAACCATGGGTGAGTTGGTAATAAGGCTTGTTAAAGGAGTTAAACTCCAGTAACCCCAAGAGTATGATTCATACCTGTTAATAAAATTCAATGGGGGAAGAACTAAAGTTCTTTTATTTTTTCTTTCTGGAGATTGGCTCCATTCACCAAAACGAAGAATATAATCAGGAACTTTTATTCTGGTGCTTCTTTCACTCTTACTATAATCAAAAAAGGACCCTGTCAAAAAGGGAAAACTGTAGAGAATTACTCCGGTACAAAACAAAGCCAGAAGAACTTTACTGAAAATGAGTTTCTTTTTTTCAATAATATTTAAATAATAGTTCAAAGCAAAACCTATCAATATTGCATAAGAAAACCAAAGTGCCGGAGCAAATTTATAAAAAGGCGTCCTAAAAGCAATAAAACCCGGAAGATTGTTAACTAAAAAAAGGTACATCGCTCCAAAAGGAGGATGCGACCCTGCACTAAAAAACATAGATAAAAGAGCAAGAAAAGCAAAAAATAATATTTTTTCTTTTACTTCTTTCTTTTTGACTATTAAAAGTGAGGAGAAAGCAAGGATCGGAATTAACAAACTTATGATAATAAGAATAGGATTTTCCAAAAAAATATTGGCATAAGGATGAGACACGTTATTATACCAATCGGGAATTCCTTGTAATCTAAACAGATTAACAAACGAGGTTTCCTGGCTTATGTATCTAATCCAACCAAGAATTCCTGCAACACCACCTGCTTTTAAAACTTCTGTTGAATAGGAATGAAGACTATAATAACCATAAGGTAAAATCCAATATGCATTAAGGAATATGCTGGTTATTATTGTAACCAAGATTAATACAAATATTCTGGAAACATTCCTTATCGAAAATTCCTTTACTAAATAAAATATAATAAACGCCAAAAAAGCAATTATTATACCTCCAAATAAAGGCAGACTTCCTCCTCCGTTGAGAAATAATAAAATCAAAGAAATTAATAAAGAGGTTTTGATTGCTCCTCTTTTTCCCTCTTTCCAGTCAAACAATAATGACAGGATTAAAGGCAAGGCAGCGTAGAGAGAAAATTTTGTCCTCTCTACAATAAACCACCCCTGAAGTAGGAAATGGTTAAACATATAGAATATGACAACCGGTAAGGTAAAATACTTAAGATTGTGTTTTTGAGCTATCTTGGAAGCAAAATAATACATGGTAATTCCAGGAAGAACAAACCAGAAAATAAAAATTATTTTTTGTTCAACCTGAAGGGAATGCACGATACTTGAAACAAACGCCTCAGACCCATGTATAAATAAACCGGAAAGAGATACCGACTGATCAGCACCAAAACCAAAGCGTTCTGTCCATACATATAGTCTATCTAAAAAGTGAGCGATTGGATCCAAAGGCAAACCGGCATCGTGTCCAGCTATAACAAGATCATTTTTGAACCATAACAGTGGAGTTAAACCTAAAAGAAATATAATGAATAATTCTATAAATGTTTTGTTTTTAAATATTTTCTTCATTTTTCACCGATAATAAAAGTTGTTGAATTTATAAAACGCCATTCAGTTTTAAATGGAATTCCAAAACTAAAATTCTTGTTAAGTTTATATAATAAAGGTAAAAAAGTAGTATAATAAGATTTTACAAGATTTAAACCATTTTTTTTAAATTCTTTTTCCCAATAATTTTTATCATGGATATTTATATGAGTAGGATCATCATAAGCTTTTTTGCAAGGAAAAGGGGTGGAACAAATCAAAATTCCTTTTTCTTTTAGCATTTTTATCATATTTTTAATACCACTATTGACTTTCTTCAAATGTTCTATTACCTCAAAAGCAATAATCAGATCATATTTACTATTTATATTGCAACTCTCAGTAATATCCTGTTGAAAAAAACGAACGTTTTTATTTAATTTTTTGGCTCTGGATATTGAGTAACTAGAAATATCTGACGCATCACATTCGTATCCTTTTTGGTACAATATATTTGATACTGGTCCGATACCGCATCCTATCTCAAGAAATTTTTTACCTTTCCCGCAAGCAAGCAGCGGAACAAATTTATTTAAACTCCTGACCCATCCCCAATACCAGTTTGTTAGTCTTTCCAGATCTTCTTTTTGAAAATTTCCAACATTTTTTCTAAAATGCCCCTTAAAATAACTTTCTTCAAAACTAATCATAATCTCATCAAATAATGTCTTATTTATCCTTATATCCGGACAAACTGGTTGCAAAGAGATGATAATAATAGTTCCAATCCACTGTCCTTGTGACGTTTGGTAGATAACTTTTGTCTTCAACAGATCTTATTTTTTGGATCCCTCTTCTCTCCTTTAAAATTTTATCTATATTAAAAATGTTCCAAATAATTGCTCTTTGGATACTTATAGCCAAAGATAACTTCATGGTTAAAAAGTAGGAAACACTTGACAATTGGCATAAAAGGATATGAACAGGTAAAATTCTTGTTAACGTTGCGGGTTCAAAATTTTTGCAATAAGTATAAATTCTGTTTTTATATGAATTGTACTGCACATAAGAGTTATTGAGTTTTTTAGATGTTTCTCCTCCAAAATGATAAATCGTAGATCTTGGAACATAAAAAATTTTATACCCTGCCAACCATACTCTTTGACACAAATCCGTTTCTTCAAAATACGCAAAATATCTCTTGTCGAATAATCCGACTTTTTCCAAAACATCTTTTTTAAAAAGCATACACGCGCCCTTCATTGAGAAGATTTCTGATTCCTTATTATACTTGTCCTGATCTTTTTTATTATGCCCTAAATGATATAAAAAACCCGTTGGTAAAAAGTATGAACCAATGGAATCAATAAAAACTTTACGAGGGAAACACATTATTTTTGGCTGCACTGCTCCGATTTTCGGATCCGAAAACAACTTATTTATTAATTCAGTCAGGAAATTTTTATCCACTAAGGTATCGTTGTTAAGAAAAAGAACTAAATCACCCCTTGAATACTTATAACCGATATTATTTCCCTCGGCAAAACCCAAGTTAGTTCTATTTTTAATTATTTTAACATCCGGATATTTTCTTTCTATTATTTTTGCGGAATTGTCAGTTGAACCATTATCAATTAATATAATTTCATAATTTTTGTAATTTTGCTGATAAATGGATTTCAAACAATTACATGTTAAATCTACTCCATTAAAATTTAATATTATGAATGATACCTTAATTCCTTGCGCTTTTCTTCCCATGAGTTATAGAAATTATTATATGTTTTTATCATAAACAAGTAAATTTAGCAATCATTTATTTAAATAACTGCTATTGACCTAAAAATGAGCTTATGTTATTCTTAGGTGAATTTAAATGAAAGTTAAAAGGGTAGCTGTTATTGGACTAGGTTATGTAGGTCTTCCCACAATGGTTGCAATTGCAAGAAGCGGAATCCATCAAGTTGTTGGATACGATATTAACAACGAAAGAATAAATGTGGTAAAAAAAAGATTATCTCCAATAGAAGACTTTGATGTTAAAAATTTTCTAAAAAAAAACAGCCTAAATGTTGCAGCAGATAAAAGTATATTGGAAAATTCTAACGTATTTATCATCTGCGTTCCTACTCCGGTAAAAAACTATCTTCCTGATTATTCTTTCGTCAAAAGCGCGATACAAACAATCACACCATATATTAAGAAAAATTCACATATTGTGCTAGAGTCAACGGTTAATCCCGGAACTTGCAAGGATATCATTATTCCGCTTCTTGCTAAAAAATGCAAATTAAAGTTGGGAAAAGATTACAACTTGGCTCATTGTCCGGAAAGGATTAATCCCGGGGATGAAAAATGGAATATTTACAATATTGACAGAAACATAGGATCAGTAAACAAAAAATTCAATAAAAAGATTGCTCACTTTTACAGATCTTACATAAAAGCAAATATTAATGAAGTAAGCTCCCTTGAAGTTGCAGAGGCTTCCAAAATAATAGAGAATACGTTCCGTGATATAAATATTGCTTATGTAAACGAACTGGCAAAATCATTTGACAAGCTGGGGATAGATTTACATGAAACAATATCTGCTGCGTCAAGCAAGCCGTTTTCATTTATGCCCCATTGGCCCGGCTGTGGTGTTGGGGGACATTGTATTGGTGTAGTTCCCTATTATTTGATTGACAAAGCTCAGAAAAATGGCTTTGATCACAAATTCTTAAAACTTGCAAGAAAAATCAATAACAGCATGCCTCAATATACGGTTAGCAGGTTAATTTATGGCCTTAAGGAGGTGGGTCTAACGCTATCCAAAAGTAAAATTGCGTTACTTGGATTAAGTTATAAAAAAGATTTAGCAGATCTAAGAGAAAGTCCTGCTCTTGAGGTAAAAAAAGAGCTGCTAAAACATGGTGCGATCGTAAAAGCTTACGATCCGTTTGTTAAAACAGATACTGAATCGCTGGAAAATGCGCTTAAAGATAGTGTTGGTGTAATTTTAGCTACTGCTCATACTGAGTTTGTGGAAAAATTGCCAAAATTATTGTCAAAAACAAAAATTAAAGTTATTGTTGACGGACGCAACTGCCTTAATAAAAAAATAATTAATAAATATAAAATTATTTATAAAGGTATTGGAAGATGAAAAAAATCGGTGTAGGAATCATCGGTCTTGGAAGAATTTTCCCAAGGCATTTGGATGACTCGATTAAACAAATCAACAGGTTGGAATTAATAGGAGTATGTGATGCAAATACAGATTTGGCTAAAAAGGTTGCTGCAAAGGAGAATGTAAAATGCTATACAAAATACCAAGAACTTCTTTCTGATAAAAATATCAGCGTTGTTTCAGTTCTGACCCCGAATTATCTTCATTATAAGATGGGCATGCTAGCATCCCAGAACAACAAACATTGTGTTATGGAAAAACCAATCTCCCAAAATTACAGGCAGGCCATACAATTAGTAAAGGAATTTAAAAAATATGATAAAAAGCTATTTCCCGTCCTTCAGGTGAGATACAATCCTGCTATACGTGTAGTAAAAGATTATGTCGAAAAAGGGTATTTGGGTAAAATATTTACTGCAGTTTTAAGCATACACTGGACAAGACCTCAGGAATACTATGATGAAAGTGAATGGAAAGGAAGAAAAGACGCAGATGGAGGAAGCTTACTTACTCAGGCTATCCATTATATTGATTCCATGCATTATATTTTGGGAAAAGCAAAAAGCGTTATTGCAAAAACAGGCACAGTAGGTCATAAAATAGAAATAGAAGATATAGCAAACGCTATTATAGATTTGGAGAACGGTACAAGAGTTAATTTTGACTTCACAATTTGCACTTACCCGCACAATATTGAGTGTTCTTTAACAATATTAGGAGAAAACGGCACAATAAAAATTGGGGGGCTTGCCATGAATAAGATTGATTTTTGGGAGGTTAAAAACACACCCCAACCATACATTTCCGAAGGCGTTAATCCAAACGTATACGCAGGCGGCATGTATATTGGTTCGTGCCCAAACCATAAACTAATATATGATAATTTAGTCAACGTTTTAATTAATAAACAGAAAAGTTTTATAAACGCGGAGGACGCACTGGAATCGCTTAAAATTATTGATGGAATTATTAAATCAAATTGTCTGAAAAAAGAAATATTTTTATGAAAAACAGTAAAATATTTATCCATAAGTCTGCTTTTGTTGATAAAGGAGCAAAAATTGGAGAAGGAACAAAAATCTGGCATAATGTTCATATTACGGAAAATGCCATAATTGGTGAAAATTGTAAAATCGGCCAAAACTGCTATATTGCTGGAAAATTAGGAAACGGATGCAGGATACAAAATAACGTTAACATTTACAAAGGCGTGGATTTAGAGGACTATGTTTTTTGCGGGCCTTCCATGACTTTCACAAATGATCTTAATCCCCGAGCTAAGTATCCTAAAAACGGTGAATGGACAGAAACAGTAGTTAAGGAGGGGGCGTCTTTTGGAGCAGGAAGTGTGATACTTTGTGGAATTACAATTGGCAAACACGCTCTTATTGGAGCAGGAAGTGTGGTAACAAAAGATATCTCGGCTTATACACTGGTCTATGGAAACCCAGCTAAAATACAAGGGTTTGTCTGCGAGTGCGGCAAGAAAATGCCTTTAAACTTTAGGTATTACACCTGTACCAAGTGTTCAAGAAATTATAAACAAAATAAATATAAAGTTGAAGAAATTAAAAAAAATAAAATAGACGTAAAAATTCTCTTTACCAAAAATGGACAAAAAACTATCAGAAAACCTCATTCTATACAGAAATTTATACCTGCCAGAAAAGAATAAAAAAATATGAAAATTCCCATGCTCAATTTATATGGCCAATATAAGTCTATAAAAAGAGAAATAGATGAATCAATAAAAAACGTCATAAAAAACCAAGCGTTTATCGGTGGTAGGTACGTTGAAATTTTTGAAAACTCAATTGCCAGATTCTGTGGAACAAAATTTGCAGTATCTCTAAATTCCGGAACGGACGCGCTTTATCTATCACTGTGGAGCTTGGGAATTGGAAAAGGAGACGAAATAATAACTAGTCCTTTTACATTTATAGCAACCGCGGAAGCGATTTCGCGCCTGGATGCAAAACCAGTATTTGTGGATATTGACCCCTCAACTTTCAATATAAATTATAAACAGCTTGAAGAAAAAATTACAAAAAAAACAAAAGCAATCATTCCTGTCCATTTATTTGGACAACCGGCTGATATGGACGAAATTAATAAATTGGCTAGAAAATATAAGTTATATGTTGTTGAAGACGCAGCTCAGGCAATAGGAGCAAAATACAATAATATTAATGCCGGTAATTTAGGTGATATAGGCTGCTTTAGTTTTTATCCTTCCAAAAATCTTGGAGGATATGGAGATGGAGGAATAGTAACAACCAACAAAAAAACCCTGGCGGAAAAAATAAGAATACTTAAAAATCATGGATCAATAATAAAATATCGGAATGAGATAATAGGGGTAAGCAGCCGGCTTGATGGCATACAAGCAAGTATTCTGAGTGCAAAATTATTTCACCTGGAAAAATGGAATAGGATAAGAAGAAATATTGCAAAGAAATATAATAGAGAATTAAAAAACATTCAATTCATCTCTATTCCTTTTGAAAATGGAAATGTTTATCACGTTTACCACCAGTACACAATTCGGGTAAAGCAAAACAAAAGAGATAGATTTAAAAAATACTTAGAACAAAATAATATATCTTCAATTATATATTATCCAACTCCCCTACATTTGCTAAAAGCAATGCAATATCTGTGTTATAAAAAGGGGAATTTCCCCGAAGCAGAGCGTGCAAGTAAAGAAGTACTAAGCTTACCAATATATCCTGAAATGACAGATAAACAAATAAGTTGTATGGTTCGTATTATTAAAAAATTCAAATAATTATGTATAAATCGAAAAATATTTCAGTTGTTGTACCTGCTTATAATGAAGAAAAACAAATAGAAAATGTAATTCTCACTATGCCAAAATTTGTCGATAGAATTGTTATAGTAGACGATAAAAGTACGGACAAAACAGTTCAAATAGTAAGCAAGCTCATTAAAAAAAATAGAAAAATAATTCTTATACAACATAAAAAAAATGAGGGAGTAGGTGGAGCAATTGCCAGCGGATATAAATGGTGTAAAAATAATAATACTGATGTTTCCGTTGTAATGGCAGGAGATGGACAAATGCTTCCAAAAGATCTTAAAACCATACTTGATCCAGTTGCTGACGGGCAAGCTGATTATTCAAAGGCCAATAGATTATTAAGCGGAAATGCTTTTACTAAGATTCCAAAATATAGATATTTTGGCAATTCAATGTTGACTTTTTTAACTAAAATAGCATCCGGTTATTGGCATGTTGTTGATTCACAAACTGGTTATTGCGCTATCAACAATAAAATGCTCAATCTTATAGAATGGGATAAAATGTATAAAGGCTATGGTCAACCAAACGACTTATTGGTAAGGTTAAATATTTATAACGCTGTAGTAAAAGACGTACCCATAGAACCTGTTTATGGTATAGGTGAGAAATCGGGAATAAAAGTCAGAAAAGTATTTTTTACAATTCCAGTTTTACTTTGTAAAATGTTTTTATGGCGAATGAAAGAAAAATATATCATTCGCGACTTTCATCCGCTTGTCTTTTTTTATTCTTTCGGTTTAATACTTGCGTTCATATCTTCAATACTATTTTTAAGATTGGTATATTACTGGCCAAGAATTCCTCAGTTTAATTTTCTGACATGGATGCTTTGCGTGATAACGTCTATACAATTTATTATTTTTGCTATGTGGTTTGACATGGAATACAACAGGCACTTGAAGTAATAAGCTTAAATAATTTCATCTAATTTTTCTTTAATTATTGCTTCTGCGCAAAGAAAGTCATAAATATCATCAATATCAAAATTTTGCCATCTTTCAATAAAATACGGCATTGTCTTTTTCTGATAAAATGTTTTTTCCTTTCTGAGAGTAGTTACCTTCGAAGCAAAAATTACCCCATATGGAAAATATGATTTAGGCAATTGCTGTCTTTGATGTGTATTGCTATTTTTTTTCATTTTAATTACATGACTTACATACCCGTTATCCACCTTTTTTATAAGATATGGATTTTCGTGCAATACTTCTCCAAGACCAATTACGCAATTGGCTTTATCTCCATTGTCTATCAACTTTTTAATCGCACTATCTAAATCATTTCTTTTTCTTAACGGCGAAGTAGGTTGCAATAAAACTAATATATCAAACAACTTACCCTTTTTTTCAAACCAGTCTAACGCATGTATTATTAAATCAATCGATGGTGACTTGTCGGTGGCAAGGGCTTTAGGTCTCAGAAATGGTACCTGAATCCCATTCTTTCTGGCAACATTTGCAATTTCCTGATTTTCGGTAGAAACCAATATTGCGTCAACATAATTACTCCTTTTTGCCTGCTCAATTGACCAGACTATTAAAGGTTTTCCTAAAAATATACGTATATTTTTTTTGGGCAAGCCTTTACTGCCTCCTCTTGCAGGTATAATAGCTAATATTTTTTTATTTTTATACATGATAAGTGTTAAATTTTGAGCTTATCAACGGTTTTTTTGTATTCTTCCCACTGACCAATATCAATATAATCATTTTCTTTTACCGGATAGGTGATGACTTTTTTATTATTATCAATTATTTTTTTAATTAAGTCAGGCATATCTATATATGTATTATTTTGTATGAATTTAAGACATTCCTTTTGCAGTATGTAAACACCTGTATTTATAATAAAAGTATACTCAGGCTTTTCAGTTATCTCAATCACTTGTCCCCCTTTTTTAAAACTTATAATTCCATAAGGTATTTTATAGTTTTGAACAGAACTTAAAATTGTCATATCCGCATTCTGTTTTTTATGGAATTTGATTACTTCTCTGTAATCTGCCTTAACAACAATATCACAATTTGACACAATAAAGGTATTTCCAATCGTATTCTCCAATAATTTTAAGCTGCCCGCAGTTCCCAGATAATCTTCTTCCCAGATATAATTAAGTTTATAATCCTTCTTTATCGCATTAAAGTAAGATTCAATCATTTTACCTCTATAATTTAATGTAAAATAATAACTATTCATTCCGTATTTCTTAAACTCCTCAATAATGATTTCCAGAATTGTTTTATCCCCAATTGGAATTAACGGTTTAGGTATTATTTTTGTAAATGGTTCCATCCTCATTCCTTTTCCTCCAGACATTATTACAACAGGTATACTTAACTTTTTTCTAATTCTTGGCTTTATTTGGCCATCTGAGAATGTCTCATCCCAACTAACATATTTAATTATTTTTTTGTCTCTATCAAGAATTGGGATCAGTTCAATTTTTTTTCTGATGAATATTTTCTTAGCTAAATCTTCCGTATATTTTTCTGCTCTTATAAAAATCGGTTTTTTATTGTAAACATTTTTAATGCTTCCGTTTATATCTTTATTTTGTAATATATATCTTCTGATATCTCCGTCCGTTATTGTTCCAAGAAACCTCTTTTGCTCATCAACTACAAACAAACCTCTTTTTTGAAACTTATCAATCATTCTCATTGCTTCTTTTATCGAAATATCTTGTTTTATGAATATATCCATTTTAATAAAACTGGGTTAATATAATAAACCACATATTAAGACTATTTTTAACATATTTCTTTCAGCAACATAAAGCTCTCCGAATAGTTACAGTTTGACATCGATCCTCTGAGTCGTGCAAGGGCACGAATATTCTCCTCGCTTCTGGGGAATGGTGGTTTTGCCATTTCCCCTTCGTACAATTTCATAATCCTGATTTTTTCTTCTACATAATCTGAGATATCAACGAATACATTAGGAATGAAGGCATTTTCTATTAAAGAAGGAGCAAATTCCGTTTCAGAAAGTACCTCATACATCAGAATTTTTTTAACATAAGCAGTTCTAAAACTTTTTAACGCGCTCATTAAAACATTAAATACAATTCTATGGTCAGAGTGAATATCGCTTCTATTTGGAATATATATGCACTCAGGTTTGATTTTTTCCAGAATATTTTTCACATCGGATATCATTTTAATTATTGGGGTCGTATCTAACTTCCCGGGAGAGTAATCTAACTTAAACACCTTTTCAAAACCGTAATTATGTGCAACTTTCTTAATTTCATCTTCTCTTCTGTTTACTTTCTCCTCAGTAAAACCTTTATTTTTAGATAATTTTGTCATTATCAACCAGTAAATTTTACTTTTTTTTTCTTTTTTGTATTTTAAAATTGTTCCTCCGCAACCAAGGGTCTCATCATCTGGATGGGGAGCAATAAAAAGAATCTTATTCAACATAATTTTTTCTTAATATACCACTTTTTATCATTAACATCTACTGATAGCAATATATTTCTGATTTTTTCTGCGGCGTGGCCATCTCCAAAAGGATTTTTTATACTAAAAATTCTTTTTCTGTAAATTTTATTAAAGCAAGCTTTATGAAGTGATTTTACAATTTTGTTTTCTTCATGTTCTACAAATTCAACATTTCCTGCATTAAATCTTCCCTTTTGTCTGTTGCCTATGTTAACCACAGGTATTTGGTAAAAAGGAGTTTCCAATATACCCATACTTGAATTCCCAACTAAAACCAAACAATTTTTCATAAGATTAATAAAAATTTCCCGTGGTAAAGTTTTATAAAAACGAACATAATCTGATTTTTTATAAGTATCAATAATTTCAAGCAAAGCCCGTGACCCAGGATCAGTATTGGGATAAATACCTACAGCTTTTAAATTATTTTTTTTACAAAATTTCTCAACTGCTTCCAGAGAAATTTTCATTTGCGGGTATGAATCTTTTTTTTCCGAAGATAAAGGATGTTTAATAAATATAAGGTACTCTTTTGTTTTTATATCAAAGTCTAAGTAAGTACTTATTTTTGGGAAATGCATGTCAGAAGTAGCTCTAATGTTGTCTAAAGATGGATTTCCAACATTAAAGATTCTGAATCTTTCCTCTCCAACTTTAAGCAGATTTATTAAACTATCATTACTTAATACAAAATGTATATGAGCAAGTTTTGAAACAGCAAAACGAATAGGATCATCTGCATTACCGTAAACAGAATCACCGCCACCTATATGCACAACCAAAGTATTCATGTAATTGCCCACAACAGCAGCAGCAATGCTTTCCTCTCTGTCTCCTACAACAAGTAAAAAATGAGGTTGCTCTTTTTCTATTATTCTAGACAGAGCAGAAATCAGAACACCAACTGCTTTTGGTCTTTGTATGAGGCTATCTGTATTTATAAAACTATTAATTTTAGCAATAACCTCAAAACCATCCTCTTCTATTTTTTTGTAAGTTAATCCATGCCAGGAAGAAAGATGTGCACCGCTAACAATAATTTTTAGATCACACCTGTAATCTTTTCTTAGGAAGTTAATCACGGGATAAAGAATATCGTACTCAGAACGAATTCCTGTGATAGCAATTATTTTTCTTTTCATAAAGTATTATTTTAAGATATATTTCAGCTTCCATTTACCATTTACTTTATGCCAGATATTTCTGTTTCTATATTTATTGGCTATTTTCCAAAATTGTTTTTCTGTAATTCCGTGAAATTCAAGAAAATCTCTGTAGTATTCAGCAGGAAACTCGTATTGTTTTGCGTTTACAAGCCTTATGGCTTTTTCTCTTGACATTCTTCCGTTCCAAATATGATAACAGCATTGGTCCGTTGGTCTCCAAAAACCGTATTTCAGAAATTTTATCCAGATGTGTATTTCGCATAACTTTTCATCAATATTATCATAATTCAAAATATTTCCGCTTAAACAACCCAACTTTCTACTTTGAAATCCATATTTTTTTGCCAGCAAATAATGCTCATATCCGTTCCAATTGTGATAATAACCAAGATAAATACTTTTTATTTTTCTTTTGTCCCAATCCTCATCCTGCGGGTATTTATAAAAATATGTATTTTCAGGCTTAATTATATCATCATAAAAATCTTTTACTGATCTGTTTAGTATTAAATCATTTTTAATTATGTCTTTTGCAGAAGCTACTCGTTTTTTTGATGTTGTACCCCCAAATTCAACAGCAATATCCTCTCCCCAAACAATCAGTGGGATTTGGTACATAAAAGCAGTTCTTGCAACTCCGGAAAACGTACTGGCATGATCTGCCCAGTTGGGATTACCCAATTTTACAAATGTTTTTCGTCTAATTGCTTTAAACACGCTTGGTTTAAGAGATATTTTTATTAAATCAACATTTAATTTTTTAACTAAACTATTTAAGTTTGCTATGCCTTCACTTGTCTGAAGATGGGGAACTATGCAAACTGCAAGAACTTTCATGTTGTAAATTTTTTTCATTTCCCAAACTTGATACATACTATCTTTTCCTCCGCTTACAGGAACTAAGCAGTCATATCCGTTACCGTTACTGCCTCTATACTTATCACATAACTGCTTCAGCTCAGCTTTTTTCTTATCCCAATTGATTAACTTCTTTTTTTCAACAGAAACACAAGCTCCGCATATACCGTCTTCATTAAGATAAAGTCCGGGTTTGGAACTTGACATAACACATTTTTTGCAAAAAACCATTTCTTTTGGAGTTCTTTCATCTTTAATAAAAAAATTACCCCAATCTTTTTCCAACAATCTTGATATGTGTCTTTTAGTTTTTTTCAGATTTTTTTGTATTGCCAGTTGGTCATCAAAAACAGCTTTATAATTATATTTATCTATATAACCTCTGCCCATCAGAATATATTTATCCTCTTTTTCTCCGGGTTCACGTGATGGAGTAATAATGAATTTGCAGTCTTCGATTTTAACTAATCGCACTTTACTCACATTCAAATCTTTTATATGATTAACGACCGAGTCTTTTAAGACCCATTTTCCATATTTGTCTTTTTGCCAAATTCTTTTATCTCGCCATTTGTCTAAATATGAAAAAAATTTCCACCTTTTTATACCTGACCATTTAAGAAATACTGGTAAGTCTGAAGGAATTTTTTCAGAATATTTTTTCACCATTTCAATTCCTTCTTCACGCGTCATTCTTTTTAATCTGATTTCACGAGTTGCATGATCGGAAACTTTACTATAACCATATTTAATAAATTTAATATAGTCATGTGTACCTGCGGAATGGAAACAATCAACATCTTCATACGTATTAAAAGTTCTTTGCTGCTTTGCTGTCTCATAACCATAAAGCTTTATCATACGCTCGTGCTGTTTTTTTGAATCCCACCTTATGTAATTGCTAAGATAAATTCCTCTTACTCCCACTCTTTCAATCTCTTCATCAAACGGATATATAAACGGCTGGATATCTTGTCTTGTGACACCATCTTTCTCTGAAATTATATCTCTTGCGTCAATTCCCATAAGGCTATGCTCTTTCCTTGCCTTTTCTGTCATTTCAACTTCATCCAAATGAGAAAACATACCTACCTGATCTGACCAACCGTGAACACCCCAAATTATAAGCGGAATTTTAAATTTTACAGCAACCTGAACAGGAAAAGTTAAAGTACCGGCTAAAATATGCCAGTACATGCTTGCGAACTTTCTGAACGTGTGCCTTACAAGCCTTCTTACGAATTCAGGATCAAGAGTGTAATTAATATGATCGCAATCAAATACGGTTAATAAATTAGCAAGGTTTCTTATTCCTGTTTTAGTGTTATATTCATGGTTATAGGTAACCAGAAGAGGATTTAATTTAAAAATTTTTGTTATGACATGGGTAACAAAGTAACTATCTCCACCCCCTCTTACAGGAATAATACAATCATATGAATTTCCTGATTTATTTCTATAGCTTTCAAGAATTTTATCAAGTTTCTTTTTTCTGATCTCCCAATTGAGGATGTCTTTTTCCTCATGTACTCTGCAACCACTACATACTCCATGATCATCAAAGGTTAAATATAACGGATGATTTGCAGGATAAAGACATCTCGTACAATACTTCATGTTTTAAGATTTGTTCCTTTCAAACCATATCTGAGCCAGTCCGGCATCTTCTTTTTTCAGTATTCTCCCATACTCATCAAATTTAAACTCTCCGTATTTGGCTAAAGTATTCAACCTTACATCAATATCTGCTTTTTTCAGAAAAGCTTTGGCGATTATAGTGCTATGCTCAGTGTAGTGAAAAATGTTTGCTGCGGAAATTGCGGAAGCTTTACCTTCTATTATGCCCTCAATGAAATCACTCATGACACCAACGCCACCGCAGGCGATCACCGGAATCCTAACTGCTTCACTTACCATTTTAATAAGTTTTATATCATACCCCTTTTTGGATCCGTCCCGATCAGCGGAATTTAAGAATATTTCACCCGCACCAAGTTTTTCAACCCTGCGTGCCCATTCTATTGGCGATAGACCAGTAAACCTTTTTCCTGCATCTGCCACCACTTCATGATTCCCTTTTGAATTTATTTTTACATCCACAGAAACAACGATACATTGACTTCCATAAATCCCAGAACTCTTCGTAATAAAATCCGGATCTTCAAGAGCTTCTGAATTAATACTAATCTTATCAGCTCCTGCTCTTATAACGTTTTTTATGTCCTTTAATTCATGTATTCCCCCGCCTACCGTTAAAGGAACAAAACAATTCTCTGATATTTTATTTATAAGCTTCAGGTTAGGTTTTCTTTTTTCTTTTGTTGCCGTAATATCAATCAGAAATATCTCATCAACATCCCATTTAGCCACAAATTCAACAGCTATTTTAGCAACACCTATTGGCAAATATTTCTTAAAACCGATACTTTGTACGATAAGATTATCCTTAAGAACCAAACAAGGTATTAATCTCTTTTTAAGCATATTTATAATTTTGAACAAAATTAATAAAACCTTTCAAAACTCTTAAACCGTTTTCTTGGCTTTTTTCAGGATGGAATTGAGTTGCAAACATGTTTTCTTTTTGTATTGCTGCAGTGATTTTCACGTCATATTTAGTCTCTGCGGAAACGATTGACTCATCACAGTCTACATAATAAGAATGCACAAAATAAAAATTACAGTCTTTTGAAATATTATTAAAGAGTGGTTTCTTTTTCAGAATTGAAATATCATTCCAGCCAACATGCGGCAGTCGAGTATTGTTATATACTTTTATTTTTCTAACATGTCCATCTATCCAACCAAACCCTTTATTAAATCCCCCTTCTTCCGAATCTTGAGCGATCAATTGCATCCCAAGACATATTCCAAGCATAGGAACTTTATCCTTTAAAACTTTTTTATTTAATATCTTAACAAGATCCAGTTTTTGGAGATTATTCATCGCCTCGCCAAATGCTCCAACACCTGGAATAATTATTGCATCTGCTTTTTCTATATCTTTTCTTTTATTGGAAATTTTTGCCGATTCTCCTAAAAATTTAAAAGCATTTACAACAGACTTAAGGTTGCCCATACCATAGTCAACTACAACAAACGTTTTTTTGCTAGTATTCATGAATTCTGTATTATATTACATTTTTCAGACTACCGTTATTTTGAATATATGCTAAGCTATCCTCCAAATTATTAAACATGAGATCTATTATTGATAGATCGTTCAAGAATCCGACCCTCTTATTCCATAATTGCCTATATTCGTTATAAACAAATTCATAAGTATAAACTTTAATCCCTGCTTTTTTAAATTTATTTAAATCCATATACTTAAAAGCTCCTGCCCCACTTAAATATTCTTTATCTTTGAAGTGTTTTATAATCTCAATGACCAGATCATCTTTTTTTTCACTGATCTTAAGAGTACTGGAATAATAAATAGTAGGTCTTTTGCCAAGCATTTCCAGAACCTGATCTAAAAGGCTTATATTAAGCTCATTTAAATTATTTATTTTTTTATCAAATATCCTTTTAATCATTGTGTATATTTTATGGAAATAAATGCTGCGTTTGTAGTTCGTTATTAATATATCTGATAATCTTTCATATTCTACTATATTAGATATTGTAACTTCATTTATTTTTGACCCAAATTGTAAACTTACAGGCACCGTAAGCCACGCAGCGCCTTTGGGAGTTTTAATTTTATTTCTGTTTTGAACTCCATTTTTCTGGAATTGAACATCATCTAAGATCACAAAAATATCTGCTTTCAGCATTTTATAAAAATATGGCACCCAAGGCAAAAACTGAGACTGATGTATGGCAATCATATTATAATTACTAATTAATATTAAGAATAATTTCCTATAATAACTCAAGAGCTCTTTGTTTTCCAGATTCTACTTCGGCTATATATTTTTTTAGTCCTCTTTCGACAGTCATAGGATCAAAATGAAGAATTTTTTGCGCTTTTGTGATATCGATCAAAATATTTTCTTTTATAGAAGTTTTTTTACTTGATACTAGTAGTCTAGACTCAGAACCCAATAATCTTTTTAATATTTCCGCCAATTTTATTAATTTTATTGAGTCTTTACTGCCCGCAAAAAATAAATCAAATTTTTTTAATCTATCCATGTTACTTGCTGCATTTATCAATATTTGAACTGCGTCTTTTTCGTAAATGAAACTTCTATAAATATTTCCGTTGTTAAATATTTTTAAATCTTTACCGCTTTTTAAAATTTTGTAATAGGTGTAAATTAAACCATTCACATGATTTTTTCCAAAGATTGACGGGTATTTAATAATTATTACCTTAATTCCCAAACTAGCAAGTTCAATTTCTAATAGTTTTTCTGCTATATATTTAGTCAAACTGTAGTAAGTCGTAGGATAGGAGAATGAGTTTTCGTCCAAATATTTTTTTGTAGACTTAGCATTTACAGAAGTGGTAGATGTATAAACTAAAAACTTAATCCTTCTATTTTTAATAAACTCTATTATCTGTCTTGTAGTTGCAACGTTTCCTTTGTAAAAATCATCATAATTTAGTACCTTTGAAGAGGGCTGGCATGATGCCAAATGAAATATTCCGTCAATTTTATATTTACTTAAATAATGCTTAAGCTGGCCATTAATATCTGCCTGAACAAATATAAAATTCTTGTTATTCAAAACATCATCGCTAAGGAAACCTTTTTTCCTTCTTCCAATACCAACCACTCTATGTTCATCTTGCAGAAGCTTCTCCACCAACAGGCTTCCTAAAAAACCCGTTGCCCCAGTAACTAAGAAGGTAGTCATTATTCTATTTTTTTTCTAAAACTATATAATATCTACTATTTTTACCTCTTGAAAGTAATGATTTTTCACTTATTAGACTGCACCATTTTAACTTAAAATTAGTTACGGAAATCAGTCTTAAAATTTTCTTCCAATTATAATAACTCTGAATAGTTCCTCTCTCATGTACTGTTCTTATGATTTCTCCTACACCATGACGGTCATTGTCTCCGGAAATTAAACTCATAAACAAAAGGTTTGTTGTAACTCTATCTATTTCCTTTATCAATATCTTTCCTAAGTTAAAATTCACGCTATCCAAAACAGCATCAGCAATAGTTATATCAAAAAAGTTATTTTCAAAAGGAATATTTATTCCATCAAAGACTTTAAACTTAATCCCTATATCTTTCAAATTATAGCTTTTTGTCAATTTTTTCGACATCTTTATGGCTTGTTGAGAGATATCAATTCCGTAAGCTTCAACTCCAAACTCATTCATAAGAATTGTTTGCCTGCCTATTCCACAGCCAAAATCCAATCCTTTTATTGTTGTTGAAAAATCAAGAATATCTATATATGTGTAAATTCCTGTTTGTTTTCTTACAAATCTATTTAAAAATTTAACAGTTTCTCCATTTGGGTAAAATATATAATTTTCATATCTTTTAAAACTATCTTCCCACTTTTCTTTTAATATTTTATTTGATTTTATATTCTTCATAATCTTACGCTGCTTGGAATACTAACAACTCTATCTTTTAGCCATGCTGCATTTTCCAAATTGGTTGTCTCGCAATTTCTATACATATGTAATTTATTCATGGGCGTCCAGAGAGGACTTGCCATTACTCCACTGTTGCGACTATATTCTAAAAAGCCATTTCTTTCTTTTTTGTTTTTAAAAATTATTGCGTCTAACCAGTAGTTTGAATAACAATCTTTTTTTTCAGAAAAGAATTCGATTCCTAATTCTTTAAAAAATTCTTTATATTTTTGGGCTAATTCTCTCTTATCTTTTATGTATTTCCGGATATTGTCCATTTGCGCACAACCAAGAGCTGCATTTATGTTTGAAAGTCTATAATTATATCCAATTTCATCATGCGCATGTTCCCATTTATGTGAAATTTTTGCTGTTGTTGAAAGATGAATGCATTTTTTAAATAAATTCTTGTCACTGGTTACCATCATACCGCCTGAACCCGTGGTAATTATCTTATTACCGTTAAAACTATAAACACCAACCTTTCCAAAAGTACCTGTATGTTTACCTTGAAACATACTTCCCAGTGATTGGCTGGAATCTTCTATTATTACAATATTGTATTTATCGCATATTTTTTTAATTTTACTGATTTTAACCGGATGGCCGTAAGTATGCATTGGAATACATGCAGAAATTTT
>MFNJ01000006.1 GCA_001782015.1 Candidatus Levybacteria bacterium RIFCSPHIGHO2_01_FULL_36_15 | reverse complement strand
GAGAGCATCTTTTTTCCTGACACTTTCACTTCTCTTTTTCGGTTAGGTAGACATAACCCCTTCACTTCACTTTTTGATTTGGTAAGACTATAGATTGCTTCAGACAAAAATCTTGTGTATAATTTGGGTACTGCTTAACATATGGGCGTAAGCGCGTTAGAGCGAATTTACTCGACACCAGAATTTGATACGTTTTCTCCTCCTGCTGAAAGAAGACCTCATGTTGTACCATTTGAACTTACTACCGGTTGTAATTGGAATAAATGCACTTTCTGTAACGGATATAAAGGTGTGGTCTATAAAGAAAAAACTTTAGATGAATACAAAACTCATGTAGATGAAGTATTTGGAAATTTGCAAGGATATAGGAATTTAAAAAGAATATTTATAGGCGGAGGAAACGCTTTAAATGTTCCAACAGATAAACTTTTCAATGCTATAGACTATACCTCAAGAAAGTTTCGGAAGCATACAGGATACACCGCCAGAAGAATTTCATTATACGCAAACACACTGAGTATTTTGAGAAAGAGTGTTGGTGAGCTTACGCACTTAAAGTGTGCAGATGGAGGTTTGCAATTAATTTATTGGGGAGTAGAAAGCGGAGCAACAGAAGTTTTGCGGTATGGAAATAAAGGATGCACAAAAGAAGATATACTGGAAGCCTCAGAGCATGTTAATCCTTCAGCTATTGATAAGTCTATTATGGTTATGCCGGGACTGGGTGGTAAAAAATATTATGACGTCCACGTGAGAGAGACCGCGGAAGTTTTGGGAGCAATTAAGCCTGCTTTTGTAACATTTATGGGTGTTAATGCTTCTAGTGATACTCCTTACTATCAAAGGATGAAAGAAGAAGAAAGAAATGGAGCTAATAGGCCGCTTACGGATCAGGAGCTTGGACAGCAAATAATTGATATTATTGCGGCCTTACCTCAAATGAGAAGTGGTGAATCCATAAAAATTGGCTGTTTTCCTCCGGATATAGATCAAGTGGGACATAATCCACTGGCTTTCGGGTCACTGGATCTATTTCAAGCCAATAAAGCTCAAATAATAAAAAGGCTTGAGCTTCAAAATAAAACCGGTAAACAACCGGAAACAACTGTAAGAAACACATATAATATCTTTACTCCTGTCTATTCATTTTGGGGAATAAGAATATAAGAATCTTTCTTTGAATTTACGTTAAAAACGGTACTTTTCAGGGTTTTAAAAGCTTTTTTATATGGATACTGGTTTTTGTCGGCATATATCCTTAGGGTATTTATTAAATCAATTAAGGTATCCCCTTGAAAATTTTAAATATTCTGTTGAGCAATTTTAACATTTTCTATTTCAACATTTGTTCCTGTATTAGTTAAGCGTGACAATAAATAAAAATCAAGCGGGCCTTCGAATTTTGCGTACTCGGGCCGATTTTTGGTTTCTGTAGGTTTTTTGCCGCGCCTGCCAATGGGTTTTAGAAAGATTCTATGGCCAATCCTATACAATCCTTTTCTCATAGATTCTCCTGATAAAAATTGCAGATTAGGCATAGCAGCTCCAAATAATTCTTGTGGAAGTCCTTCAGCAAATAATGTTTGGCCCAGGTACGTTTGGTAACGTGCTTCTTGAAAGGTTGCAAAACCTTCCTTTGTGTCCCCTGTTAAGCCGGTTGTTGGATCGATAGGTATCCATTCGCCTTCACTAGTCAGCAGTTCGCACCAGGCATGCGCGTTGCCAAAAGACTTACCTACTCCAACAGACAAAAAAAGCGGCTCACCGTTATCTTTTCTTATTACGTTTCTAATGTAGCTTTCTGGATCATCTTTAACTGGTTGATAAGTTAAATGCGTGCCTTGTAAGCCCGCGTCTTTTGCCAAAGCCAGCGTAGTGACGGATAAATGACGGCATATACAATAGCCTATATTCGCAACTTCTGACAAAGTTAACGGAATATTTGCCCAGGAAGACAAACCGGTTTTTTCTTTAACTTGCGCAGCAAGTTCGGGATTTTCATATTCTAATTCTTTAATGGTCCACGGATAAGCATATCTCAGGTTACTTTTAACAATTGATAGTAAAGGCTTAATCCTGTCTTTCTCAGGTAAGGCTTTTAATTTCTGTGCCTCCTGTCTCATTTTCCGCAGTTTTGGGCTTTTGTTATCAATTGTTATATGTTCAATAACTGTTCCTTCTCCTATTGGGGTCGGCAGTTTTTTCAATGCAACCTCAAGCATAAGAGGTGAATTCTTCACGTCTATAACTGCGTGCGCAGCAGTAATATGGAATCCATTGTTTTCTTTGGGAGTCATTCACCGCTTGGCGGATTAGTAATAATTGTTTTGCTTTGGACTTTGATTTTCTGGTCAATTAAACTTTTTGCAAAAATAAATACAACTGCTTCTTATCTTCTTTATCCGTATCTAGCCTGGGTTTCCTTCGCCACTATCCTTAATCTCGCAATTGTTCTTTTGAATCCTTAATTGTAATTAAAGTCTAAATTTTTTTACTCAAGTAAATTATTTAATTATTAAGTTCTTATCAAGAATTATCAGTGGTTCATTGTATTCCTTATTTATTTTATCTAAGTAGCTTCGCACACCAAGTGTGCGAAGCAAAAATTTAAATTAAATTCAGCTAAGCTTGACAACCCTACATAACAATTCAAAATTTAATTGATTTATCAATCCGAATCGGGTCGAACCGAAGTGAGAGACCTTGATTTTAAGTTAAGAACTTACTTTGTTATATTTTTTTATTTTTGTGCCCTAATTAAATATTTGAATTTCAAACTAACTTTAATTATACACAGTGGATTGTAATCTTGGAGATTATTTGGTACCATAAAATTATGAAAGTTAACAACATTGATTTAAAAAATGATTTAGAAAATAGAGTCCAAAGTAAAGTAAAGCTTATTTTTTCAAAATATAGAAATAATAAAACTTTAATAATAAGTTTGATTTTACTAATCACAATATCCACTTTGGTTATATTTTATATAAGTAGTTTTGTTAAAAATAAAAAATCTCAATTAGTTGAAACTTCTAAGAAAAATGTTTCTCAATCCGCCCAACTGTCAAAAATTCCTGAGGAGATTTCAACTAATAATTGGAAAATCTATACAGATAAAAATCTTGGCTTTGAAGTTAAGTATCCAAATGAATGGGGCGAAGCGCTAGGTTGTGTTGGGATTGTGGATAACTATTCTTACCAAGGAGCGATAGGACCTGAATTTACAGGAGATTCTTCCAAAACATGTAATTCGAGTAAATTACCAACAATAAGCTTCTCGCTTCTGAACAAGATGCAGACAATGTCAGAATACACAAACTTTTGGCGAGAGGAACAGGTGTCTTCTGCAGATAATAAACGTATTATTGAGACATATCATATTTACAAGGAAAGTTTTTTCAAGGAACCAACATTTGATAAAGAGATTTACCAAGCATATGTCCCTTGGAATGGAAAAGTGTTAAGCATACTCTTACCTGATGTAAAAAAACGGAAAACATTTATGAAGATAGTTTCTTCATTAAAGGTAATAGATCAAAGGAGCGTTGAAAATATTAATGCTGATATTCAATCAGTTAAGAGGATTTATACGAATTATGAGTATGGTATATCTTTTGAATATCCATCAGTATGGAAAAAATCAGAATTTTTCTCCAGGAGGAATTCTGGAACGGATATAGGATCGTTAGATTTTAATCTTTATAGTCCCGATTATGAAAGGAGTATTGATCCAACTGATGAAGCAAAAGGAATAGAAATAAGTTTTTACGCTGTTCTAGAGAAGGTAAAAAAGAATGAGCCAAAACTTCATTTTGACCCAAATAAAAAAACGCTTACCATAGCTGGAATACAAGCAATACAGGAAAGAGTAAGGTATGAGACAGATGATTTTATAAACACGTCTTTCACAAAAGATGGTGTGACCTATGTTTTTAAATATAGTAATGCTAAGAATAATAAATATATAGATGTTTACAATGAACTTCTTTCTTCAGTTAAGTTTCAATAAAAAAATCTATTGATATATCAACTCATTTAGGGGTTCAACCCCTAAATGCGGCTAAATAGCAAATAGTGTTGGTATAATTCTTCGATTTTCTTGTCTTTCCTTGCTAATATGATACTTGAATCATATTCATGGCAAAAAGACACCTTCTTTGTAAAACCTGTAGTAATTATCTTGTTTCATGGGGTAAAACAAAATCTGGTAAACAAAGATACCGCTGTTTAACTTGTGGTAAAACGAGAAATTATCATAAGCAAAGAAGAAGAAAAGAAAATATATTTCAGTTGTTTAAACAATATGTGTTATGGGGAAATACATATGAGATGCTTTCTTCTCTTTCTGGATATTCAATAAGGTTTCTTGAAGAAAAGTTTCATAAGTACTTCCAAGAAGAGCCTTCTTCTCTTCCTTCCGATGCTGCTTTGGTAAGAAGCTCGGGATGTCTTAAAAATGCTGTAGTGTATTCCTTTGGAACGGATACATTTTGGTTTTCAATAGCGACTTCATTAATTCTTCTTTCTTGTTCTTTGGTTGCTCGGGCAAGCCTTTTCAATATACCTAATGCCTGCATGTGTTCTGCGATTGTTTTTGTAGCTCCTGCGGCTTTTTGGTGTATTTCTTCTTCAAATTCGGGTCTTGCGTCAAACATCATTTGCGCGAAGACAGGCGGGGTAGTTAATAAAAATTCTATTGCCTGATAATCTTGTCTTCTTGATGCAAAATCTTTCCTGAATCTCTCATCTGTTTGCCGCAAGATCGCATCAACCTGAAGTTCGCGTGTATGGTATTGCGCGTCAATGATTTCCTGACTTTCCGGACTACTCATGAAGCAAATTATACAAGATATTATATTTGTATACAAATATCTTTAGATGGATTGATATATAGCCAGATTGTCACTTGCTAAATGCGGGCAACAAATCAGAATTGTTTGTCAGCCGCTGCGCCTTTTATAATCTTTTTTTTCAAAACCGAAATCAAATCTTTTTCATTTTTAAAAATATATTTTTGTCAAACAAGTGATACGTTTCCATAGTTACTGGAAAGGTAGCTATGCCCCAGGAATTAAGAGGGAGAATATTCGACTATAATTTGGTTCAATAGGTGTTTATATATATAAAGTACTTTGGGAGTGGTAAAGGATATACTAAATTCTTCTGTGTTATAATTACAAACTTATATGAGAGAACGTTTTAGAGAAAAATACGGTTCACTTGCTCATAAATTTAAGGGAACGCTTAGACAGGCAAGGCGTGAAGCTGAATATCGTTCGAGTCATGAACTTACAGACTTTGAACTTCTTGAAAGATCAGACGGATATCTTGCTGATGTTCTGGGTAAAGAAGGGTTTGAAAGGTTAAAGGTAAAGATTGCCAGTTCTGAGAGATCGGTTGTTGATATAGGCGCGGGATCAGATCCTTTAAAGGGTTTGATATTCTTTAATGCAATTCAAGTTACATGCGTTGATCCGGCATATAAATGGTATGAATATAGACCCAAGTCTTTTTATGAAAAACAACCCTTCCCGGCAAACGTTTATGGAGGAGCCGGTTCGAAACAGGAAATGATAGATTTGCTTAAAGCCTCATGCAAAAAACTGAAAATGCCAGAAAGAATAGAAGGCCGTACCCCTCATGTAATCAGCAGTATACGTCACAATGAAAAAGTAACCTTTGAACTAATCCCGGAGAGCATTTCGGCTATTGCCGGCCAAGATCCCAATACTATACCCAATATTGTTTTGTGGAGAGTTTTTCCAACAGCAAAAGATTGGGGGAAATTAATTGAAGGTTTAAAGGAAGGCGGAGTTATTATAACAACAGGTTATGGCAGAACTCGGGGGAATTTTGATTACAGAAGAGTCAGTTGCGGAGAAGACGTTGATAATTCTACGCTTCCCAGAAACGGAAATTTCCAGGCGCTTGGTCTTGAGGGTTTGACAAATGTTCCGGACGTGTATTTCTACCGCAAAGTACAACACCTGCCCGCAGATGTTTTATTAAGGGCAATAAGAGAAAATATGTAACAGGAAAATACTTCGAATTATTGACAATATTGTGGGAGGGATTTATACTAAGAATCAATCAATTTCTTTTATCATGAGAGGTGGAGGGACCGGCCCGATGAAGCCTCGGCAACCACTAAATATATTGGAAGGTGCCAAGTCCGGCAGCAAAAGCTGAAAGATGAGAGGGAGATTTTTTTATACACGTCTTCCCCCCAGCTTAAACTTAAGAGTTTTAATTACAAACTAAATTAATAATGCCAATAAATATACTTGATACATTACCAGCAAAGAAAGTTCTTGAGAAAGAAAACATTTTTGTTATAGGGCAAAAGAGGGCTTTTCATCAGGATATCAGGCCTTTGAAAATTGCCGTAGTGAATCTTATGCCGTTAAAAATCAATACGGAAACGCAACTTCTTAGGATGCTCTCCAATACACCTCTGCAAGTAGAAATAGAACTCGTCCATACAGTGACGCATAACAGTCATCATACGCCAAGAGAGCATTTGGAAACATTCTATAAAACATTTGACCAGATAAGAAATCATCGGTTTGACGGTCTTATCATCACAGGTGCTCCTGTTGAGCACCTTCGGTTTGAAAAAGTTGATTATTGGGAAGAATTAAAGACTATCATGAAGTGGTCTTCTAAAAATGTTACATCAACTCTTTATATTTGTTGGGCGGCACAGGCAGGATTATATTACCATTACGGAATTAAAAAGTATCCAAAAGAACGAAAAGTATTTGGTGTTTATTCGCACCATGCGACAGTTCCTACATCTCCGCTTCTGCGCGGTTTTGATGATGTTTATTTTGTACCTCATTCTAGACACACGGAAATCCGTGCTTGCGATATCCAAAAAGTAAGGGATTTGGAAATTTTATCAGAGTCTGATGAAGCAGGTGTTCATGTTGTAGCATCCAAAGATGGCAGTAAAATATTTATTACTGGACATTCTGAATATGATAATCTTACACTGAAAAATGAATACGCGCGGGATTTTGAAAAAGGTCTTCCGATAGATATTCCTAAAAACTATTTTCCCCATGATGATCCGTCTTGCCAACCCAGTGTTAAATGGCGAAGCCACGCCTTTCTGCTTTATTCAAACTGGCTTAATTACTATGTTTACCAGACAACTCCGTATAATTGGATAGATTCAAAAGCAACATAAATTACTCAAATATTGATTTTTCTATTGATTCTTCCAATATTCTTACAAATTTTTCGCATCACCTTCTGCTGCACATGATAACTTAACAATAGGAGGAGGTGAATAAAATGATAGGAGTAAAAAGAAAAATACTGACTGTGTTTGCGACTGCTGCTGTTCTGGCGAGTTCATTTGCCGGGATTGCTTCCGCAGCACCTTTCAACGCAGCAAGTAACAATCCCAATGTTGTAGCGTTTTACCCAAGCGGAGATCATGGTGTTGTTGGAGAAAACGCTAATCATAACGGAACGGATTTGGTAATGCGAGCCGGTCAAAGCGGTAACTTTCAGCAATGGTTTTACGGACAAGCTTTGGAAGGACCTAACGGTTCGCCTATAACTGAAGGGGATCATAGTCTTTGGAAGGTGTCCCGGGGCGGTACTTGTCCTGCAGGATCTTTCGCACTACAGGTTAGCACTGATCCTAACAGCAATAACTTCTGGGGTGACTATCTAGAGGATGGTGCTACATACTGTGTTCGTACTAATGATTTTCACGTTCAGAAATAATTGCTGAATAAAAAATTTTAGTGTGCTACGCAGCATAAAAAAGCTCTGATATTTACAAATATCGGGGCTTTTTATTGAGGAGGCGTAGTTGGTTGCGTCTCTTGAGGAGCAGAGGTAGGCGCTGGCGCAGAGGTAGGTTGAGTAGTAGTGGAACTGGAACTAGATCCGCACTGACAGTTACACATATCTCCATTCCAGTTGCAAGTTCCCCCGCATGATCTGCATCCTGCTTCCTGCTGGTCTCGACTCATACTTGTTGACGTAGATGTGCTGGTAGACGTAGAGCCTGAGGAATTATATCCCTGACAATTGCACGTGTCACCATTCCAACTGCAGGTTCCGCCTCCTGATCTACAGGTTGTTTCTTGTTGTTCTCGACTCGTTGTGCTTGTTGAAGACGTGATACAGGAGCTACCATTCCAGTATTGTCCGGATGGACAACTGCCATAACCGGAAGGAGGTTGGGTACTGCCTGAGTTGGTGCTGGTATATTTACAGGAACAGGTGCTTGTGTCAAACCATCCGGTACTGCCACACATTCCTGACGTGTAATTGGGACAAGATGAGGATCCTCCTGAATAAGTACCGCTTGATGTTTTACAGGAGCAACTATATGAATCCCAATATTTACCTTCACCGCAGCCACCGCTAGGGTAAGTACAGGAGGATGGATAAGAAGTGTTGGACCGGCACACACAGCTTACGTAGTCCCAATAACTTCCATTTCCGCAACCACTCCCTGGAGGCTGGCATGAAGTTGTATTTGCTGGTGGCACGGCACTTCCTTCTGTAGTTCTGCAGTCGCAAGTGTTATTGTTCCAGCTCATGCCGTTTGGGCAGGACCAAACCCTTTCACAAGTTGCGCCGGAAGTATTGTTTTCACATCTGCAAGAAGCGTAGCTGAAATGTTGGTCTGAGGTACAGGGATTGGTGGTGGAAGGTGGAGTGCAAGCGGCAGTATTAATATATGTGTTGACATATCCGGCATCAGGCGTGCAATATCCACCCCTTACGGGATCACTAACCCAATGAGTGCCCAGATTGCATTGATTGGCTGTGGGATAAAGAGGGCTTGGATATATTCCGGGAGTTTGAGAAAGAGGAAGAAGATAATAAGAGGTGGAGTTTGAAGATGTATAGTCTTGTAAGCACGGTCCTCCCTGATAATTACGGTGGTATCCCGCCGGACATGAAGTTTCATATGTAGTTGTTCCTGAAATCACTTGGTTTACGGGAGTGTAGTTAGGTATGCAGTATCCTCCATCGGGTATGTAATGTACCGGTACGAAATGCGAATTTGATGGACAATCCATTATCTTTTTCTCCGCAGTTGTAGCAAGAGGTGTTTGTACGCAACTGTCAACTTTTGACCAGCCTGGCGGTATGCAGTCGGAATAAAACACAGAACATCCTCCATTGAAATCCTTTGCTGATATCATTGAACCTGAACAGACTTTTTTCTGTAAATTTGCTTCAAGAGTCCTAATATCAATTTGAACATTATTGCCCGACGCACAGTAACCTCCTCCAGGTAGAGAAGAGACCATAACCCATTGGGAGCCGGATCCGCACTGTGCACCGTATTTTTGTGAAAGATTATATATTCTTTGGTATTCAGGAGGAAGATCGGTTATACTGACTTTGTTTCTTTGCACATAATTTTCAACATAGGCTATGTCTTCTGGTCTTGGCTTGAATCGTTCCACAATCTCTGTATATTTATCGTAATCTTTTTTGTTGCTTTTTAGGAGTTCCGGATTAATCAGATCCGGCCGCAGCGTATTCTGGATCTCTTCAAGCCGTACTACAGGAACCCAGTATTTTCTGATATCAGAAGGAATAACGTCTCCAGGCTTATATGCTTTGGCAAATTCCTGAATTTTTTGAAGAGTGGACTCATCTGGTTTTTCATTTTCCAGACGTTTGAGTTCGTAGAAACGCTTTACTTCATGCATTTTGAAAAATTCATCCTTGTATAGATTTCTAACGTTCTCATTCATCCGCAGGAAGTCAGATTCGGGCAGGACTCCTTCTTTCATGTATTTTTTCAACTCTTCGCGTGCTTCAATTCTTGTTTTTACGCTGACAAGTTTACTTACTTCTTCCTGTGTTAAAAGTCCTTGGGCCTTTAATGCCTGAAGGCGATCAATAACATCTGGGGGAACAGCAGGTTTATCCGAGAGATCTGCTGCCATATCTATACCATTCCAGTTTGCCTCAATTGCCTGTTCTACCATATCTTTTGCCTCATCAGGCAATTTAACAGATACTTCTTCAAGTATTATATTGTGTTTAGCTGTTTCTTCCTCAACTGTTTTTAGCAAATCTTTTATTTCTTTTTTATCTTTATCTATTTTTTCTATATTATCCGCCATTGCCTCTATGGTATTTTTATAATCTTGCGCTATATTAGAAAGTTCTTGCAATTTAGATAATTTGGTTATCTCTTCCATTTCTGCAAGCCGTTCTCCTGCAAGAGAAAGGCGCATTTTTTCTTTTTCCTGCTGATCAAATGTTAAGGTGAGCTGGATGCCTTCCTGGACTCTTTTCATAAAGTAAAAAGGACTTGTAGGGCTTAAATTACCGACCAGAAAGTATCTATCAAATTGTCTATAACTTTTCGGATCAGAAGGAGCTACTATACCGGCTTTTGCGGAGGGTGTTCCTTCTTGCGCAAACGCTTTTATTCCTAAAACATTTGTTTTATTAGTTTCAAGAGTTGAACTCCAATCATAGAATCTGCGGGGTGCTTGAGCAGAAGCAGAATGCGCAGGAGAAGATAACAGGATTATCAATACAAAAGTTACAATAAGTGAAAGCCTGAATAAATACGAATATAATTTACACATTATATTATTATTAGCGTAAGCAATTATTAGTTGTTTGTCAATATTCAATTTCAATTCATTATTTTCTATCTGGATTGATTTTATGGGCTAATTGAATGAAGAATCTGGTACAAAGCGATTTGATCATGTGTTATACTTTCGAAGCATGATTAAACTTGTAATATTGGATTTTGATGATACATTATGTCTTACGGAGGAGGCTACTTTTCAGCTGGAAAATGAGGTAGCACTCAGTATGGGGTTCAAACCAATGAGTAGAAGTACTCACCAGAAGACCTGGGGTTTGCCGGTAAAAAAAGTGATTGCGGAAAGAATTCCCGGAATAGATGTTGATGAATTTATCAGAAGGCATGAAAAAACGGTTTCAAAATATTTTGCCAATGGAAACCTGGATGCAATTTGTTCTGAAAACCTTACGGCTTTGGACAAGCTTAAAAAGGCAGGCAGAAGGCTTGCGATTTTGACTTCA
>MFNJ01000005.1:20330-21199 GCA_001782015.1 Candidatus Levybacteria bacterium RIFCSPHIGHO2_01_FULL_36_15 | reverse complement strand
TGGTTTGAACTATAATATCTTTAAATTGGTATTTGCATTGAAAGAGATAGAAAAACAAAAGAATGTCTAATTTCTAATGACTAATCAATATAAAGTGTTCAAAAATTTAATAATTAATTGGGGATTGATTAGGAATTAGTTATTAGATACTTGACATTTTTGAAAGGTGGTGAATTAAAATTTATGGCAAAACTTATAAAAGAAGAACTCATAAAGGCAGTTGAGGAAATGTCGGTTCTGGAGCTTTCAGAATTAGTTAAAGCTTTGGAAGAAAAATTCGGTGTTCAGGCAATGGCGCCTATGGCATCTGCGCCAGCCGCGTCAAATGGAGCCTCCAGCGAGCCAAAGGAAGAACAGACAATCTTTAATGTAGTTGTAGCAAGCGCCGGCGCAAACAAACTTGGAGTTATAAAAGCTCTAAGAGAACTCGTACCTACTTTAGGTCTTAAAGAAGCAAAAGATCTGGTTGACGCAGCACCAAAAGAAGTAATGACTCAAGTTAATAAAAAAACAGCTGATGAGGCAAAAACAAAATTAGCCGCAGCTGGGGCTACAGTAGAATTGAAATAACAAAAAGCGTCTAGCATTCAGTTAGAATAGACTAGCGCTGAATACTAACTGGACTGGACGCTTTAATATTTAAATTGATCGGGAACCCCTTTTTTGCTATCATGATTCCTTATGAGTTTTGAAAACGATGGCGCCCTTCAAAAAAGTCTTGACCCTCAAGCGCTACTTGAAATAACCTTATTACAAAATCTTCAAAGAAGAAATTATGTAAAAATGGCTGCATCTTACGTTAGAAGATTGCGCGGGGATGGTTTTCTTACTAAAATTGGAATACGAAGGCCTCAGGAAACCTGTCTATA
>MFNJ01000005.1:0-20313 GCA_001782015.1 Candidatus Levybacteria bacterium RIFCSPHIGHO2_01_FULL_36_15 | reverse complement strand
GATAGTACTGAAGAAGCCCAAGTGAGATATGCACGTCTTGCCTGCGCGACAGTAGTTGTGGAGTTAAAAAAACATGCTCAGTTATCAAAAGATTATTGTACAGCAGATTTAATAAGACACACAGCTTTAAGAGTTTTAAGATGGGGAATAGATATAACAGAAGGAAATGAGGAGGGCGTAGTTGACCGTGACTGGCTAAAAGATTTTCGTTCCGATATTCTTGATCCCCAAAAGGCTTTGGATAACGCAAAAGTTCTGGAGTATATCAACAAGCCCCCAAGGGAGATCTCTACCGGCGAACCTCATCCATAGAAAGCTAGCTTGCTTCCTGTTCGACTTTAATTTTACTATCTATTATGCTAATATAGCCTTTATGAGTGCTGAAAATACTTTAAGCATAATTAGGGATGTGTATCCCGGAACAGGTATTTCGCTTTTGGATGAAAGAAGGGGTACTGTAGAACGTAAAATAAGATCAATGAGTAGGGATTATGTAGAGAACTTAAGGAATATATTGTCTGGAAATATTGATGTTGTTATAACCGAGAAATGGTGTCCCGAGATTTTGATGGGCCAATTTGTAAGAAGAGCATATAACGTTCATGAGGGTGAGTTTGACAGAAAGCTGTGTGCTTTCATCGATGATGCAATTTGTGGCTGTTATCTTACCCAGCATAGATTGATGCGTTGGATTTGTTCAGGAGTAGTTGAAGATCTCAAGAAGCAGTCTTTAACTGAGACAGATGAAGAAGTACGTGGATGTATTGCATTGACGTCCAGAAGAATAATTTTATTTGGGGAAAAGAAAACTAACGAAGCACTAAACTACGGTATTCAAAGTCCTGAGCTTTGGTCAAAAAAAATTTCTCCCGCATGGATGAATAAGCTTTATGGTAATCTCTTAGATCCAAAAAATCCTTTGCAGATAGATGAGTTTCGAAGATTTGTTGAACATCCGCCGATCATACTAACTTAACTTGTAAAGATGTTCTTTGTACTATATAATATAAGCCTATGGCAATGAAGTGTGACAACTGCAGCAAAGGTATAATGTATGGGCATAATGTTTCCCATTCAAAAAGGAAGACTAACAGAACTTTTAAGCCCAATCTTCAGTACACTGTTGTTAAGGTAAACGGAAAACAAAAAAGGGTAAAGCTTTGTACGGGATGTATAAAACTTATCAGAAAGCAGAAAGCCCAAGTTGCAAAAGAAGTAAGCGCCCTTCCTTCTGATAACCGTTCACAAATTCCGAAAGTTTCATAACTTTTTTTCCTTCCACTTGGATTTTTTGCTCCGGCAGCAATTTTATTCTTCTTTCTTTACCATAAAGTTTAAACTGAGTCCAAACTCCCGGCCAGGGAAAGTAAGCCCTTATCATCTTCTCAAGAGTCTCTGATTTTGGCGTGTTACTGATGTTAACAAAACCGTTTTGTCTGGTCACTTTTGACGTGAAAGATTCCTCTGAATGGTTTTGATTTTCAAATTCTATCTTTTCTCCTCTTTCTATTTTTTCAAGAAGTTTTTCCATCATCTGAGAACCTTTTGCAAATAATTTATTTTTTAAATGCCCGGCGGTTTCATTTCCTTTAAGTTCAACTTTTTCCTGCATGGCAATCGGACCATGGTCAATTTTATCATCCAGTTTAATTATTGTGACTCCCGTGGTTTTATCGCCATTTAAGATTGTTGTTTGTATTGGGCTTGGGCCTTTGTATTTGGGAAGAAGAGACGGGTGAATATTAAGAATTCCAAATTTAAAATTTTCAATTATTAATTCAGGAATGAGTGCGCCGTATGAGGCTAAAACCCCAATATCAGGCTTGATTTCTTTAATTATCTGTATACTTTTTTGGCTTTTAAGATTTGAAGACAGGAAGGGAATGTTATTTTTTTTAAGATAACCAATTAATTTTTCTTCTTTCTCTGTGGTGACTGAATAAACAAGACCGTGCTTTTTAAGCATTTCAACAATCGGAATTGTGTATATTCCGGAGCCAAAAAATACTGTTTTCACAAGATATTTATACCATTTTTTCAAGGCTAAAGCCAGAGGTTTTACAAAGATATCCTTTTTAAGAGGAAAAAGCCAAGAAGTACATTTCCGACCCCAATGGTCAATATAAAAATCATGCTCCACGAGTCACCGGGCGCGGCTATGTTTGAAGCTATTGGCGCGGTACTAGCAATAGTAAAATTAACTTTTGTTGTAGTAGAGTTGCCTTGATTGTCGGTTGCCGTTATGACTGCGCTATGTTGTCCGGGAGTAAGAGAATTGGTGGTAGTCCAGGACCAATTTCCATTTTTGTCTGCTGTAGTGTTGCCGTTTACCGGCGTTGAATAAACAGTGATTACAATTTTTGCGTTTGGCGCTGATGTTCCTTTTATGTTTGGCGAATTTGTTGTTATAACCGACCCTGATAATATATTTGTGACTGCAAGCTGAACGGTAGAGGTTGGGGTAGGAAAAGGTGTATCTGTTGGTTTGAGTGTTGGAGTGGAGATGAGATTGTAATTAGTTTGAGCTGTAGTGGGAGTAAGTACGGGAGTGTCTGTGGGTGTTGGAATAGGAGTTGAGGTAGGAAGAGAAGTTGGAGTTGCGGTCGGACTGGTATCAGCCATACTTTGGCTTTGATCAGCAGCTGATGCAGGGGTAATATTTAGTGCAAGATTTGATGAAACGGTATAATTACCGGAGTTTGCTGTTATAAGAACGTTTTGTTCCTCGCCCAAACCGTAAATTGAACTTAGCTTATCAAAAGCTATATTGGATGATCCGTCTGCTTTTCCTTTTATTGTGAGAATTGCAATTGTTCCTGCACCAGACTTGGCATTTTGAGAATATGTAAATATGCTATACGTAACTTTTCCGTTTGTATTATCAATCAGCTTTTGAATCTGACTGGTATTTTGAAGAAAGTCTCCGGCTGATATGTCGCTTACCTGCAGGATTTTAGGATCATAACTTAGTATAATATCGGCGCTTACTATCAGATTTGTTCCTGTATTGATCTCTATATTGATTTTCCGGTCTTGGTTGGATTGAATTGTCAAGGCGCTTGGATTAAGAAAAATTGTGGTTGATGGCGCGGCATTTGATGTTAGTTCCTGCTGTATTTTAACAAAATAGACAGTCAAAGGAATACTCACAAGTAAAAATATAACTATAGCTACGCTAATTATTTTCTTCATTTTTTTACAGTTATTATATTATAACCATAATTTTCTTTTTTGGTAAAGAAACAGAAGTATAGAGATTTTTTCATGTTGAAATTATTGGTCTCCCGACTGAAAATAATTTTCAATAGCCATGCTTGTGTCTATTGTATTTACTGTTCCGTCCAGGTTCAAGTCCGCGGTAACGCTTGTTGCAGTTCTATGATAATTTTCCATCATCACTCCAATATCCTGAGCGTTTATGAAATCGTCACCGTTTGAGTCGCCCGCCAAAAGGGCTGATGCAGTCAGGTCAATGTTATTATTACCATTTTGTAAAATAACAGGCGAAAACTTTTTGGTAAGATGCGCAAAGCTTTTGATGTAAACATCATAGGTACCGGGCGCAATATTTGATATTTTGGTTGTAAATATTCCATTGATAGCAGAAGTTGCAGCAAGAGAATTGAAGCTATACATGGTATTCCCATTTTGGCTTAAGCGCAATTTAACGGTAATATCAGGTTTTTGACTGCTGATCCCTTCATTTTTAAAATGAAAATTAACTCCTGCAGGAATTGATGTAGGTGTTGGAGTACTAGTTGACGTGGATGTGTTGGGCAGGGTAAGGGTAGAGGTTGGTGTGGGGATTGACGTGGATGTTGGGATGGGAGTAGGGCTTACGATTGCAACCGTTAAATTTGTTACGTTTCCAAGAATATCCTGGGAAGATTTTGCTACCAGATTTGAATCAGCGGTTGAGTCAGAAACATAACTTACTGCAATAGTAGTAGTTCCCAATTTTAGCGGTTGAAATTGAAGAGATGAAAGCTGAAAAATTCCGGTACTACTAGCAAAAGTTCCACTTTCAGTAGTAGAAGACATAACTCCAAAGGCAATTGTTCCGTTACCGTTTGCATTTTCTACTACTTGAGTCTTATTGAAAGATCCGTTTAAGTCCTGGGGTAAAAATGTTTTTAGGGCACTACTATTTGATTGAGGAATTATATCTAAAAGTTTCAGATAGTTTGTGTCAAAATTAATAACAATATCAGCAGCCACAATCTCTATATTGTTTGAATCTATAAAGACTGGCACAATAAAATTTTGGGAGGGAGGGGTTGAAAGAACAGTGATGCTATGGACATTTGAAGTAAGATCTATAGAAGCCTTATTCCCACTTGCTTTTGTTATAACTGTTTGTTCTTGCTGATTAAGCTTGCTTGTAACCACAACACTTGTAAGAAGAAAAACAAGTAGAGCTAAGGGAAACCAATAATTTTTAAGCTTGCCAAAAAGCAAGTTTAAATCATACATAACTTATGATATTACGATATTCTTTTCAATGTCAAGGTCAATTTAGACTTTAATTTCATCAAACTCATCCTCACCCTTTTCATTTTTGTAAGATCTGTATAATTTTTGCGATTGTTCCATTACTCTTTTTGTAAAAAGAATTCCTTCCAAGTGATCAATTTCATGCTGAATGATTGTTGCCAAAAAGCCTTTGAAGCGTCTTTTGTGTTTTTTTCCTTTTTCATCCAGATACTCCAGCACCAATTCTCTTTTGCGTGTAACATTGCCCCAAATATTTGGAATAGATAAGCATCCCTCCAAAAGAGTTTTTGGCCCTTTTTTAGTTTTAGTTTTCATTTGTTCTTCCTTTGGCTCGCTGGAGGCTCCATTTGCGGCGGAGGTGGCAGATGAGGCTACAATCTGAGGGTTTATAAATACAAAAATTGGTGATTTTTCCGAAGGCTTAGCAAGAAAAAGCCTAAGTGGAATTCCGACTTGTGGCGCTGCAAGACCAACGCCTATTGGATCACGTGTTGCAAGCAGAGCATTTTCCATTTCCTTAATCTGATCAATAAGTCTTTTATTGATTTTATTAACTTTTTTCGATTTTTGGACCAATGTTGGGTTTCCAGTTTTCAATATTTCCATATTTTATTTTATTGATTCAAGCAACGCTTTTGCGCTCATATCATCTTTTGAAATTTTTTGCAGGATATATGTAATTTGCTCTCTGGCTCTATTTTTTAATTCCTCTGCTGATGCATAATCTGTTTTTTCCTGTTCCTTTGCAAGCTGAATATAAAAAAGCGCTAAGGCATAATGTGAATCACGGTGTTCAGGTTTTAATTTTACGGTTTGGTTAAGTACTTCAATCGCTTTATCAACATTTCCGTCTTGAGCATACAAAATTGCCATGTTGTATGAAATTTTCACGTCAGTGGGCGCAAGTATGCTTGCTTTAGTGATGGCATGAAGTGCATCTTGAAAATAAGATTTATCTATTTGAGAAAGAGCATACATTGCTCTTGTCCTTGATTTATAATAAACTACGTTATTCGGATGATTTGAAATAACTTCGTCGCTTAATCTTTTTGCTTCCCGCATAAGATTACCTGCCTGTGTTGACTGGTTTTGCTGGCTTGAAAGCAAAGCAAGGGTCGCTAAATTTACAGAAAGTTCATCTTTATAAAGATCCTCTTCGGGTCTTTGCCGGGTTGCGGTCATAAGCGGATCCAGAGCCTGTGTGTACTCTCCAATTTTGTTGTAATTATATCCCAGGGCATAACTTTGATCAGCTTGCCAGAAACGCACTAGTAGAAACTCAAAATATAAACACACAACACCAATAAATATTACCAAAACCATCTTTATAGGATTACTTTCTTCCGGTTTGAGTTGATTATTTTGCAGAGCTTTATTACTTGTTTTCATAGATGGTAGACGTATTTTTCCTAACAAATCATAAAATATCGCCGGAAGAAGCAGTAAATAAATGTTTAAAATCACGACTGAAAAACCGAAAAAGTTTGATACCAATATGGAGACAAATGCCGCAAGAATCCCTATTCCCAGAATCTTTTTTTCGTCCGTTTCAGATTTATCCAGCAAGCTTTTTAAGGCAGTATATATAAAGACAAATATGATGGAAAGGTATGATAGAATGCCTGCAATTCCAGTTGTTGCAAGATAATTTAAATATTCGTTATGAGCCTTGTTATATAGATAATCCCACTCAGAAGTTAAATTGTGTTCTCGTGGTCTGTATTTATAGTATGCATATGCAAAGGTTTCTACTCCGGAACCAAAAACAGGATTATTTTTGAAAATATCAAGCGCACCGCGCCAGACAATCAGTCTTATCTTGCTGGAATCAGTTCCTCCTAACTGTTCTACGGGTGGTGCGGCCTGTTTTGATGCAGGAATGGGTACTGTTTCTGTTTTTTTTGGTTCAATTACTTTACTTTTCAGTTCCCTGAAAGTGAATTTGTTGAGACTTGGGACAGGTTGACCAACAAAAAATGAAATTACCAAAAATGAAAAAACTACAGCCGTCAAAAGCAGAAATGACTTTTCTTTAAGCAGTTTAAGAAAACTAAATTTGTCCCGTTTTATTTTAATAAGAATATATAACAGGACAAAACTCAGTATTCCTACCCAAAGGGCCAAAAACCCTGACTGTGAATTTGCATAAATTAAATCAAGATAAAAAAGTGCGGTTAGAAGAAACAAGCTAAATTTTACAATAAGGCTCCTGTTAAATATATTTAGTTTATTGTTTTCATGCAAGTAAGATTTGTAGCTCTGAGGGCTATTTTGTTTTTTGATTGGAAAATTTTGAGTTGCATCGTTCTTTTTGAAAGTTTTTATCAGAAAAACAGAAAAAGTTATGGGTATTAATATAGAAAGATAAGCAGCCAACCAGTTTGGTTGACCAAGCGTTGAAAACATTCTTATTTTGGGCTGGAATGAATCTGTCCAGCAGGATACATCAAAAGATCCTCTGAAAATAAGGCACGTTGGATCATGCCCAAAACGGGAAGGAAGTCCCCATAGGGCAACAACAATTCCCGTTATTAAACTCACTAAAATAACTTTATAGCTTATTTTTTTTTCAGAAGTCTGTAAATCTGATAGATTGTTTGTGAAGGCAAAATAAAGGAAGGCGAAAGACAAAATTGACAGAAGTCCTCCGTTGAAACGGGAATAATATCCCCAGAATGAGACGTAGGGATCCATGGAAAAAATTGTTGAGAAAATTTGTGACAAAACAAAAGCCAAAATAGGAATATCAAGAGGAGTACGTTTTAGGACAAGCTTGTCTGATAATATTATTTTAGTGATCCAAAGAAAAGCCACTAAAATTGTCAAAATAAAAACTACCCACATCTTATTAAATTCAAAAAGTTCAAATGTGGTAGGATAGACCGCTAGGGGAACCAGAAATAAAATAAGATAGAAAGATAAAGCAATACCTTTATCTAAAAAATTGATTGCTTTTGCGCCCATAAGTTCAATATTGTGAGTTTACCATATTAGAAAAACCCTCGCAAGAATTATGCCTTAGTATCTGGCGTTTTGGCTTGCGGAAGAGCTTGAGGATGAAGTTGCAGAGTTAGGCTTTGTAGTAATTGTGGCAGATGGAGTTGAGGAAAGACTGCGTGTTGGACCCGCAGCTGCATTCTTTATCTCTGTAAATGTATTTCTCATTTTTGCTAGATCCTCTCTTATTTTTGCGAAGCTTTGTCTTACTGTTGAAAGGTCTATTCTTACCTGCCTGAATACTTCTATATAAGAAGATGGTGTAGTTGACATGAGTTTTGACTTATCAGTTTCAAGAGTTAATTTTATTTGCGAGAGTCTTGTATTCATGTCATTCAATAAAATTTGAAGCTGGCTGACATTTTTATTATTTGGTAGAGTAGTTATAAGCGTACGCAGTTTACTTGATAAATCTTCCAGTCTTTTTTCTAACGAAAGCAGATTGTCTATGGTAATTGACAGTCTGATTTTCTGTGAGTAATAAAGATAGATTTTTTCTGACAGAACCTGCTTAAAATCCGATCTGATAGTTCCAGTATCCGTATCCTGACTTATCTTATTTTTTAAAGTGCTTAGCCTGTTAATTTCATTATTTATATCAGCAATCAGTGAAGATTTATCTTCTGATGTAAGTTTTTTATCGGAGTTAATTTTGGTTATAAGATTATTTAAATGATCTATCCTGGTTTGGATTTGTTGTATAGCTTTTTGTCTTAAATTCTCAAGTGCTGTATCTTTTATTTTTGCGCCAACACTTGCACCTTGCGCCAGATTTTTCAGATCCGATTTATTTAATCCTTCAGGGCCAACTGTATTTTGTATTGTAGATGATGCAAATCCGACTGTTGTGCTTATAAGAAGAAATAATAATATTGTTATAAAATAATAAATTTTTTTCATAGAGATTCACTATCTGCTGTTGTGTCAAGCTGGTCAATAGAATTCAAATCCTGGTTTGCCTGGTCAAGTGAACTTTGAATTTCACTGTCAATTTGAGAAAGCACATCATTTGCGTTCTGTTGAGTAAGCGGAGCAGGTGAAGGAGTTTCCTTTTGAGCGGGTGTTTTTGGAGCGGTTGTGGGCGCTATAACCACAGGCTCTTTTTTTAAAGGAGATTTTATAAACAGAAGAATAACGCTTGCTATTAGTAGAACCACAGTGCCAAGCAAAAGCATCAAAGCAACCTTGGTTAACTTCATACACAAAGTATATATTTTTCATAAAAAGGATGTCAAGTGGTATATTTTTTTCAGCTTCATTTTGAATTTGAGAAATAATTGATTTTTAAATGGGGTTTACCTATACTATACAAGTATGTTTGACTCCATTTTCAGTCTTTTTTCTCATGATTTGGGAATCGATCTTGGTACTGCCAATACTCTTGTTTTTATAAAAGGCAAGGGGATAGCAATAAGAGAACCTTCAATAGTGGCCCGTCACAATAAATCAAAACAAATTATTTCCATCGGGTCAGAAGCCAAAAAAATGATGGGAAAGACCCCTTCAACAATCAGTGTGATAAGGCCACTAGAGCATGGTGTTATATCTGATTTTGATGCGGCCTCCTACTTAATTTCTTACTATATTAAAAAAGTCCATGAGTTTGGAACCCCTCTTCCGGGTCTTGCCAGGCCGCGCGTTGCCATTGGAATTCCCTCAGGAATTACGGAAGTTGAAAGACGTGCTGTTTGGGAAGCGGCTTTACAGGCAGGAGCCCGCGAATGTTTTTTAATTGAGGAACCTATGGCAGCCGCAATCGGCGCGAATGTTTCCGTTTTTGAACCTACAGGAGTTTTAATTGTTGATATAGGCGGAGGAACTACTGAAATTGCTGTTATTTCCCTGGGAGGAATTGTGGTAAACAGATCCTTAAAAGTAGCGGGAGATGAAATGGATCAAGCAATAGTTCACTATATAAGGTTAAGACATGGAATATTATTGGGCGAAAGAACGGCTGAAGAGTTGAAAATTAAAATTGGGAGCGCGTATAAAAAAAATTCAAAATTCAAAATTCAAAATTTAAAATTGAAGGAAGATAGGGAGGAAAAAAAAGAAGAAAGAGGAGAGAGGGTGATGGTTGTCAGTGGAAGGGATATAGAGACGGGACTACCAAAGAGTTTGAGAATAAATGAAACTGAAATAAGAGAAGCAGTAGGTCCGGTCGTGAACCAGATAGTAGATAGTATAAGTGAGGTCATAGAAGAGACTCCTCCGGAGCTTACTGCTGATATACTGGAACACGGAATAATTTTAACCGGTGGATCCTCTCTTCTTTTGGGAATTGATGATTTGATTATTGAAAGAACAAAAATTCCTGTAATAGTTGCAGATGATCCGTTAACAACCGTTGTCCGCGGGACAGCCAAACTTTTGGAAGATAAAATTCTGCTTGACAGGGTTAAGGTTACCGGCGGATTGAGATAGCAAAACAAATTCGTAACTATTCAGTATTTACCAGCGGTTTGTCATCCTGAGCGCAGCGAAGGATCTCGTATTGATGAGATTCTTCGGCTTTCAGCCTCAGAATGACATATTTACTGGGAAAAGGTGAATAGATACACAAATTCTCATTGACAGTTTTTTTAGAATCTGTTATATAAGTTTCTTATGACACATGAAACACCTGATATATCCGGGATCGGTGAATTAAGCAAACCGACCACCAGGTTCAGTTTCGAAGAATTCTCCAGGCAGCCGGAGTATCGTCAAGTAAACAGGGAATTGGTTGTGAGGCTTGCGGGTTACCTTCCGAAGAATGTTTTTACACATGTTGATGTTGCTACTGGCACGGGACTTGTTCCGGAGCTTATAATAGAGCAGGCAGCCCAGAATGGTTATGAAAGAGGAGCAATAATAGGAGTTGACCCAAACAGAGTTTCGTTACAAGTGGCAAGAAGAATCGTTCCTCCGCCAAATATTTCTCTTGAATTTATTGAGGGCTATGGACAGGATCTGGCTAGGCTCACTGCCGGAAGGATTAGTAATGGTGGAGCGGACAGTGTCAGCATACATGATGCGATACATGAAATTCCAGGCGAGGAGAATAAAAGAGGCATTTTGACATCCATGGCAGGAATTCTTAAACCCGGGGGAGTTTTAAGCTATAACAGCGCTTTCACAGCAAAAGGTATGGGGGAGTCCGCCATGAAGTGGGGGAAATGGAAACTTGAAGCAATGAGAAAACTTGGAGGTAGGCGCGACAAGTTGGTTGAAGCGATCAGGATTTATACGCCTGGAGAATATAGAGAGATGATTGAAGATACCGGACTTAAAGTAATTCATGAAGATTTAAGAACTGTTGCTTTGTCAAAAGACGCCATAAGAGCTATTTCCCGCTATCCGGCATTCATAGAAGGAGTTTTTGCAGATATGGTAGGGCAGTCTGATGTTTCTATTGAAGATAAAAGCAAAGCGCTTATTGAAGCATTTGATAATTTAAATCTTAACTCGCTTGAGCGAAACTGGCATGAAGTAATTGCGCAAAAGGTGAAATAAATTTAAGGCAGAGAAAAATTAAGCGCCATTTTTTTCACCTCTTTTGCTATAGACAGAATCTTTTCATCCCTGACAACTTTTTTCTTAAAAACCTTCCAGAAAGCGCTTCTTGCTTCTCTGTTTGTTGGAAGCTCTTCTCCTTTTATTTGCTCAATTACTTCGTTTATCCAGTTGGCAATTTTTTTCATCTCTTTTTCTTTCATGCCTCGTGTGGTAAGGGCGGGTGTTCCAAGCCTTATGCCGGAAGGATAAAAAGGAGGCATGATGTCATTGGGCACGGCATTTTTATTAAGCACTATATTGGCTGCTTCAAGCGCATAGGCAGCAAGTGCTCCGTTTACTTTTTTATTGGAAAGGTCAATTAGTATTAAATGATTATCAGAACCGTTGCTGACAAGTTTGAAACCAAATTTTATAAGTTCTGCTGCCAATACTTTTGAATTTAAAACAATTTGCTTTGCGTATTTTTTGAATTCCGGCATTTCTGCCTCTTTAAGTGCGACCGCGATTGCGGCAGTCTGGTTGTCATGCGGTCCGCCCTGAAGTCCGGGAAATACGGCTTTGTCTATGAGTGTGGTAAGATCGGGATTTTTCTTTATGCCTTTTTCTGTTACCATAATCATGGCTCCTCTTGGGCCACGCAAAGTTTTATGGGTTGTAGTTGTAACTATATGAGCATAGGCAACAGGGGAAGGGTGGACTCCACCAATAATCAGTCCGGTAATGTGGGAGATATCCGCAAGCAAATACGAGCCAACCTTATCTGCGATCTGACCGAACTTTTTAAAATCTATTATTCTTGGGTATGCGGTTGCTCCGCAGACAATAATTTGCGGTTTTTCTTTTAAAGCTGTTTTTTCAATTTCTTCATAATCCAAAAGTCCTTCTTTGGATAAAGCATATGGTACGGTTTTGAAATATTTTCCTGAAAAAGAAACAGAAGCTCCATGTGTTAAGTGCCCGCCAAAAGCAAGATTCAAACCCATGATTTTATCTTTCAAAGGCGTAAGTAAAGCAAAGTAAACCGCGGTATTGGCAGGTGAACCGGAGTATGCTTGCACATTTACATAAGGAACACCAAAAAGTTTTTTTGCCCGCGCTTCCGCCAAAAGTTCTACTTCATCAATTACGGCATTTCCCTGGTAATATCTTTTTTTGGCATAGCCCTCAGAATATTTATTGGTTAAAACCGATCCAAGAGCTTCCATTACCGCGCTTGATGTATAGTTTTCAGAAGGAATCATTTCAAGGACTTCTTTTTGTCTTTTTTCTTCCTGTTTAATTAGTTTGTAAATTTCTTGATCTGTTGTTTTAAGTTTTGACATTGCAAACTATTATAGATACGTTGAAATTAGTAGTCAACAAACAAATTAATAAAAGTTGTTTTGTATGAATTCAGCTTTTACCAGCAGGTTGTCATCCTGAGCGTAGCGAAGGATCTCAAAATTGATGAGATTCTTCGGCTTTCAGCCTCAGAATGACACGTTTACTGGGAAAAGGTGAATATTTACGTTGTTTTTTCTTGATAAATCAATAAATATAGGATATAATACTTGATTAATATGGCTACTCAAAAAGAAACAGGCAGTAAGGTTGGCGTACATGGCAGTTTAATAAGATATGGATTAAGAGTTAGAGAAGCTGATCGGGAAATAAAAAATTATAAAGTTTATGGAGATTCTTACGGGACTGTTGTTTTAGTAGGGTCTGGAAATGGCAATGGAATAACGGTTGTTTCCCAAGCACTTCCAGCGCGTGAAGGTTTGGATAATATTGTAACCGCAGCAGATATTACCAAAAGAACTCATGAGCAGTTTGATAGATATCTTAATCTTCAAAAGTCTGGAAAACTGCCTCTTCCACCTGCCTGGAGAAGATACGGAGAAAAGCACGCGGCTGAAATATTGATTTATTCTATGACTCGTTCCTCACAGAATTCCTCTGATACTGGCATTCTTGGTAAAGCCAGCTAAGGCCTTAGATTTATGTATTGTTTTTTAACGCTTTTTCTGCTAAGATACCATTTATTACACACACTTTAGGTAGTATATCCTGCTACATTCAGTTTACATGAATGTAGCCTGATTTAAATAATCGACCGGAGTGGAGGAATCCGCCTTCGTCCAGCTGAGCTGGACTACGGCGAGACAGAAAAGGATATAAATTATGAAACAGATTACACTTGAAGAATTGCTTTCCGCAGGATGTCATTTTGGACATCAGGTTAATAGAAGAAACCCCAAGGCAAACGATTTTATATTTGAAGCCCGCTCAGGCATTAATATAATAAATCTTGAAAAAACTCACGAAGGACTTTTAAAAGCAGCTGAATTCTTAAAAAATCTATCTGAAAAAGGCGGATATTTGATTGTTGTAGGTACAAAAAGACAGGCAAAGTCTCTTGTCCGGGAAGAGGTGGAAAGGGCACGCACGCAAGGAGCAAAGGGAATATTTTACGTGAATTCAAGATGGGTTGGCGGAACCTTGACCAATTTTTCTGAAGTTTCCAAGAATTTCAAAAAACTTCTGGATTTAAAAAAGTTTCTGGAATCATCCGAGAAGGAAAATTACACAAAGCGTGAAGTTGTTCTTTTTGAAAAAGAGAAAAATAAGCTGGAGAGGCTTTACGGTGGAATTGTTGACATGGACAGGATTCCAGACGCGTTATATATAGTTGATACCCATCTTGAAGATACGGCCGTTAAGGAGTCAAAAGTTGTGGGTATTAAGACTACCGGAATCACAGATACAAATTCAGATCCAAGCGTGATAGATTTACCTATTCCGGCAAATGATGACGCTGTTGGAAGCATAAAAATAATTACAACCTTCATTATTGATGCCTGGATTGAAGGATCCGCCATTGCTCGCGCTTCGGCGGACAAGCAAAAACCAGATGTTAAAGGTAAAAAAGAAGATGACAAAAATAGCGAGGAAGAAAAAAAAGATGTAGAGGACAAAGAAAACAAGAAATCAAAGGTTAAAACTCAAAAGTCAGTACCAGTTAAATCGGAGCCAGAACCTAAGCTCAAAGCTCAAAAGTAAAAGTTTTACGATTTTAAACTCCAGTTTATTATCATGAAAATTTCGGTCGAACTTGTAAAACAGTTAAGAGAAAAAACGCAAGCTTCAATAGCTGAATGCAGAAAAGCGCTTGAAGAAGCAAAAGGCGATCTTAAAACAGCAGAACAAGTACTTAAGAAGAAAGGTTTTGAAGCGGCGATAGCAAAATCAGAAAGAAAAACGGGACAGGGACTGGTTGAGGCTTATGTTCATCAAAACGGAAAAGTCGGAGCGCTTGTTGAACTTTTGTGCGAAACGGATTTTGTAGCAAGGACTGTGGAGTTTAAAACGCTTGCCCATGAGATAGCCATGCAGGTAGCGGCCATGAATCCTAAAGACATTGAAACTTTACTGAAACAGGAGTATATAAGGGATGCTTCAAAAACAATAGAAGCTTTAATAAAAGAAACAATTGCAAAACTTGGAGAAAATATAGTTCTTAAAGGATTTTCAAGACTGGAAATTGGGGAATAACGCTTTATTTTGCTGCTTGAAACATGAATTTAATGTATGTTTCTCGAAGTACACATTGATTTTAAAATCCTAAATCCGAATATCGAAAGGACATAATTGTTGCATTGTTAAATTATTAAATTGCTAAAAAATAATAACTAAAGTTAACAATTGAGCAATATAGCAATTTAGCAATCTCTCTTTTTGAATTTCTATAAAAAGCTTGCTTTAGTTTTTACCTGTTATCTTGTATAATCATAGTTCTATGGAATTTGTAATACATATTCTGGAATTTCTAGTAATGCTTTCAATCCTTGTCTTGTTTCATGAATTCGGCCATTTTTTTGTAGCCAAAAAATTCGGAATAAAAGTTGAAGAATTTGGTTTTGGCTTTCCTCCAAGACTTTTTGGAATAAAAAAAGGTGAAACAATTTATTCAATAAACGCGTTCCCTTTTGGAGGATTTGTAAAACTTTACGGAGAAGATGAGGCGGGAAGCGGGAAAGTTGATTTTAAAAACAGTAAAAAGGCAAGCAACATAACTGATATCAAAAGAGCCTTTTTTGCAAGACCTGCATGGCAAAGAGTTTTAGTGACTGTTGCCGGAGTGGTAATGAACTTTCTTCTGGCAGTTATTATAATTTCCTACCTTTTTGCGGTTTTTGGTTCGATAGCTCCTAAAGACGTTAAAATTGACGGAATTCAAAAAGACACTCCGGCCGCATCTTCTGATATTAAGCCTGGAGATATAGTAATTGCGGTAAACGGGAAAAATATACAAACCACGCAACAGTTCATTGACATAGCAAATGATAACCTGGACAAAAAAATAACACTTAAGATTAAAAGGCAGGATAGATTATTTAATGTTCCTATTGTGCCGCGCAAAAATCATCCCAAAAACCAGGGGCCTATGGGAGTGGTAATTACCCAGGAGGTCGAAGTTAAAAAATATGCATGGTATGAAGCCCCAATAAAAGGGTTAACCGAAGCAGTTTCATTTTCTTATTTGATGGTTAAGGAAATGGGTAGAATTCTTATAGGATTTTTATTTTTAGGCGCAAAGCCTGAAGGAGTGGGAGGGCCGGTTGCCGTGGCACAAATCAGTTTCCAGGCTTTTTCTGCCGGAATTTATCCTACTCTCTGGTTAATTGCCATTCTTTCTCTCAATCTTGCCATAGTAAACATACTGCCTATTCCGGCTTTGGATGGAGGGAGACTTTTTTTTGTGGCAGTAGAAATGGTTCTTGGAAAAAAAATTAATCCAAGACATGAATCCCTTGCCCATACCGTAGGTCTTGCGCTTCTTTTTGGTCTTATAATTTTAATAACAATTAACGATATTTTAAGAATTTTGGCAGGAAAAAGTTTGGTCAGCCCGTAAAATTAATTAAAAATTCAAAATTGAAATTACAAATTTAAAATTAATAACTTAAAACTGTAATTTTTAACTTTTCACTTTAAACTTTTAAATGTAGTGCTTTCCGCTTGCTAATTTATTAAATTTTTGCTAATCTATTAGAAATTATGGATCCGACCACAAATCAAGCCCGCGGTAAGATGCAAAAGGCGTTTGAAGTTCTGCACCATGATTTTGCCACTGTCCATATTGGTAAAGCAAATCCGTCTCTTGTTGAAAATATACTTGTGACTGCTTATGGTGAAGCCCAGAAATTTAAACTGCTGGAACTTGCTACTATCCACGTGCAGGATCCCAAAACTATAGTTATTACTCCCTTTGACCAGTCAATTATTGCTGACATACAAAAAGGAATTTATGAGGCAAATCTTGGACTCAGCCCGGCGGTAAACGCTAATATTATAAGGATTAATCTTCCCCCTCTTACTGAAGAAAGAAGAAAAGAGCTTGTAAAGCTTGTAAGCCAAAAGGCAGAAAGCGGGAAGGTCATGATAAGGCAAATCAGGCATGAGGCGATGGAAGATATTAAAAAAAGGGGAGAAGGAAATTCTATTTCTGAAGATGACGTAACAAGACTTGAGAAAGAAGTTCAAAGAGTAACTGACGAGTTTATAGAAAAAATAGATACATTAAGACACAATAAAGAAGAAGAATTAATGAGTATCTAGTTTTGTTTAACTTACTAAAAATCTATGCCTAAATAAATTCCCTTTGATTATTTTTTGCTTTGGTATGCGTATGCGTGTCCAAGTAAGCCAAGTCCTAAAAATAAAACTCCAAATCTTAACGGATGCGGATCAAACATAGTATGAGTAAGCAGTACTCCCAGTCCAAGTCCGACTGCTAAGTGGGTTAGAGAATTGGCATACACGTGTTTTGTGAAATATTTTTCTATTTTTTTCAACTCATCTTCACCTCCCTCGGCTCGCCGAAATTTTATATAGGCGGCCTTCTTTTTACTTCTTTAAATAGCATATTAGATTCCAGCGGTAAAAGCAAATGGATCTTAAGAGTTACGGCTAAAAGAAAAGTATAGGATGTTAATGCGCAAAGACAAGATTTCTTTTCTGGATTTTTTGAATAATGCTCAGGTAGAGCTTAGGAGGATTTGGATCCAGAGGCACCTCGTCTGATTCTTCAGCTACTATTCTTCTGCAAAAAGCCCGGTAGCCACTGTGAACATCAAGTGCAAGACGTCTTAAGCCGTGATGTCCATAAAGTTTCTCCATATCTTCTACTAGCTTTCTGAATCCAAACTTTGTGTAAGAAGCAAGAAAAAATGAATGATCGCTACCAACTGCTTGAATAATTTCCTCAACCAGCCCCAGTTCATTAACACGTGATCTTCTGTGGTAATCGGTTCCGCATTCTGCCAGAGTTTGTCTGGTAAGATTTTCCGTATATCCTTCTTTCAGGAGCTTAAGTCCCATTGATACTTCATTATCTTCTCCCGGTCTTTCCACTACTATTCCCTTCCTTCTTTGAAATCTTTCCTTTGCTTTCAGTTTAAGTGGATTTTCATTTTTATGACCGTTTGCGGTCTCTTGAACCCAATCTTGTGCGTATTCATTTGAATGCCAGAGCTCATGTGCACCAACTTGTTTTAATAAATCTGCCGGCTTCTTTCCATGTGTTGATGCTTCATAATTAACTTCATCAAAATTCACTAAACACATTCTGTTTGCCAAAGTTATTCCAGCAAGTGACATAGTTGGACTGCTTCCTGTTTCAAGCCTGTATATGTTTTGAAAAGTTACCCCGTCAACAATTATTAGTCTTGCCAATAAGTCTTCCGGCAATATTAGACCGTGCGTTTTACCAATTTCTCTCATCGCGCGATTTGCCGGAGCAAAAATTTGCTCTTTCTCTTCTGGGGAAATCCGGTCTCTTAAGTTAACATATCCTTCTCCTGGATAAACAAAACGGGTATTGCCGTACCTTTTTCTCCAATGGTCATAAATATCCTGGACTGTTGCCGGAGCTTGGGGGAGCACAACCCGTGTAAATTTTTCTCTCATGGACGACTAGTATATTATAGGTTGTTTATACTTGTCAAGTTATGTCAAGTATGCTAATCTAGATGGACGAAATTACCAATTAGTTAGTATAAATCTATGAAAATTCCGAAAGCTATTGAAAAATTAGTTGAAAGTTTTGAGGCACTTCCGGGAATTGGTCCAAAAACGGCGCAAAGGCTCACCTTCTATCTTCTGTTTGTTCCGCAAAGTCGGCTGGACGAATTTGCGGAAAACCTGGTAAATCTTAAAAAAAACACTGTGGTTTGCTCAAATTGTTTTAATATTGGAGACAGTGATCCGTGTGAAGTATGTTCCGATAAACAGCGTGATCAAAAAGTAATTTGCGTTGTTGAAGATCCGTTGGATGTCATAGCGGTTGAAAAAAGCGGAAAATATAACGGGCTTTACCATGTTTTGCACGGCGTGATCGATCCTTTAAATAATCTTGGGCCGGATGACATATATATTCCGCAATTAATCTTAAAACTCAAATCTCAAAACTCAAAAGTGGAGGAGATAATACTTTCTACTAATCCAACGATGGAAGGAGAGGCAACAGCCATGTATATAACTCGCGAATTAAAAATTCAAAATGCAAAATTAAAAATTACAAGGATCGGGCGGGGATTACCGATTGGTTCGGATTTGGAGTACGCAGATGAAATAACCATTCAGCGAGCTTTAGAGGGAAGACAAGAATACTAGGGTAATTATCTTAGCCAGCGGAATTTACATTTCAGATACAAGACTCCAGATATTGCATCTTATAGTATTGTTTGTTATAATAGTCCGCGTGAAAGAAAAACATCCTGCTAGGCGGGAAGAAAAACCTCTTGATATTTTTGATAAAAAATACAGGCAGGCTATCAACCTACATTTCCATGAAGATTCTGTTTCTGTGCTCAGCGCTCAGATTGACGGAATTTGTGCTGCCGTTCATGATTATAATCCTTGTGCATCGGTATTTGAATTTTATGATGCCCTTTGCCAGGTTTTACCGGGAAAAGTCAGTTCTAAAAAACAACAGGAAGCTTTGCAAGCTGCTTCGGTTCCTGAGACTTTGATTATCGGGAAGAAGGTATTGTTGTTTCTTAATTTAAGAACGATAGTTTCCGGCATTAAAGAATGCATGATAAATGATCCTTCTTACAATGATGAACTGACTCAAGGCGTAATTGCGGATATGTATGAGAATTTAACTGAAATAGTTGGAGAAGGTGGTAGTCTAGTAAGAAAAAAACTTCATGAAGTTGCCCAGGAAAGTGCGGCAGAACGCCTGGCAAAAGATAAAGGTTTTTCTTTGGAGCTGGTAAAAAGCAAAAAAGCGGGAGAAATAGAAAGAGAAATAAATGATCTATTTAAAACTGAGAATTCCTACAGAATGTCCGGTGCGCAGATAGATGATGCAGTGCAAAAGTTAAGCGGCGCAACTGGTGTGAGAGCGGATCTGATAGCAGAAAGGATAAGAGAAAGAATATCAGTTTTTCCAATACCCCAGGAAGACGTGGGAGAAGATAATGCTTTTCAAAAGGCAGCTGATCAAGATATAAAAGAGAGAATAAGAGAAGCACTGCACAAATTAAGCGAAAGAGGAGAAAGCGTAATTCAGATGAGATTTGGACTTGAAGACCAGCAGGAGCAGACATATAAGCAAGTAGCAGGAAAACTTGGGGTAAGCAGTGAGAGAGTCAGGCAGATAGAGGAGCATGCTATAAGTAAATTACGCCATCCACAGATTAACTGGAAATTTTTGGTAAGAGATGATATAGATAGAACTGTTGAAGTTGAAAAAGTAGTTCCTGTAAATAAAATAGTAGAAAGATACAAAAATGTGAAACTGAGCAATATGCCAGGGCTTTCCAGTTGGACAATAGATTATCTTGACAGAAAGAACATTAAAACCATTGGAGATTTAAGTAATTTATCTGGCACGGATATTTTCATAGTTTTACGATACAGACCAAATGTATTTTATCAAGTTACTCATGCGTTCTATAGATTTTTAAAATCAGAACAGGTGAATCAGGAAGATATTAATGAATTATGGCAATCGTTTTCTTTATAACTATAATAATATTATAGAACTTAAATTTTATAAAGATAAACTTTTTTCATTTCTTTTGTATGCTTTCTGTTTGGAAGCTGGAAATGACTTGAGATAAATCTTGCGCCCGGTTTACACTCTTTTTCTATCTTTGTTTCTAACCTTCCCATAATATAAGGGATCCCGTAAATTGTCACGATATCAAAAGATGAGAAGTCCACGCCCCAGAAACTTTTAAAATGTATGAATGCATTTTTTTCAAGCCCGGCCTTTTTAATTTTATATTTTGAAAGAATAACAAGCAGCGGATTTGCCTCGTAGCCATGTGC
>MFNJ01000004.1 GCA_001782015.1 Candidatus Levybacteria bacterium RIFCSPHIGHO2_01_FULL_36_15 | reverse complement strand
AGTCCTGCAAATTTTCCGGCATAATGATTCAATTTTCCGTCAAAATCAATAACCTGCCGCATTTCAAGATTATGTCTCTTTCCAACTTCAAAATCATTAAAGTCATGAGCAGGAGTTATTTTAACTGCTCCCGTACCAAATTCGGGATCAACCGACTCATCAGCAATTACTTTGATTTTCGCTTTGCCTAAAACAGTTTGAATATCTATTGTTTTACCAATATATTGTTTGTATCTTTTGTCGTTTGGATTTACAGCTACTGCTGTGTCGCCGAATTTTGTCTCAGGGCGTGTCGTGGCAAGAACCAATGGTCCGTATTTTATATAGTACAAAGGGTCAGACCTTTCTTCATAAACAACTTCAAGGTCTGAGAAGCTGGTTCCATCCCTTGTACAATAGTTCACCAGTCTTTTCCCCCGATAGATCAATCCGTCATCATACATTTTTTTAAATGTTTTATAAACTATTTTTATAATTTCCGGATCAAGAGTATATCGTTCCCTGCTCCAATCAAGCGAAAAACCAAGCCGTCTTAATTGGTTCTCTATTCCTCCGCGGTTTTGGTCGACATATTTTTTTATCATTTCATACAATGTTTTTCTGTCAAAATCCAAACGGCTTTTACCTTCTTTTTGCAGCTTTTTTTCAAAGACAAATTGGGTTTCAATACCTGCATGATCAGATCCCGGAAGCCAGAGGCTGGCAAACCCTTTCATTCTATGAAACCTGATCAAGATGTCTTCAACCGTAAACATTGCGTGTCCAAAATGAAGAGATCCATTGGCGTTTGGAGGAGGTAGAATTATGCAATATGGTTTGCCGTTTGGATTTATTTCCGGTTTAAAGTAACCGTTTTCTTCCCACTGTTTATAAACTTTTTCTTCAACTTCTTTGTGGTTGTAGTTTTTTTCCATTTGTCCCTTTTTGAAAATGACTGTTTTCTCTACTCTTTCTATTATACCTTATGTCAGAACAATCTCTAGGACGGCTTGTTATGCCTCTGGGAATTCCCCAGACCCTGAAGACATCTTGAGGTCTTCCTCCATTTACTGCATTATTAAATCTTTCACTTTTGCTTGCCATGTCAAAGATTCTATCATATAGACAAAAGGAATAATATATAATATATTGCTTATACCCCCTGGAGGATAGGAAGAAAATATGATACATAATCACACTAAGGAAGAAGCCTTAAAAAGATTAACTATAATAGAAGGACACCTTAAGAAGGTCAAAAAAATGGTTGAGAGTGAAGACTACTATCCTTTGGTAAGGTCCAATTTCAAGAGTTGTCAGTTTTGAAACTAATGATCCGGATCATCCCTATACGGAGTTGACGTTTTCAGGAACAGTAGTTAAATGAAAAACACACAAATCAATAAATATATTTTAAAGGCTAAAAATAACTGGCAGTCAGTATTTATGCTTTCAACGGTTCTTATCATTATATTTTTATTAGGAGTAATAACCGGCCAACGGGGTAGAGTAAGCAAAGCAAATCCTGTAACTCAACTTAACAACCAGAATGCAGACAATGTAAAACTTCAGGCACTTACCAACAAAGTGTTTCCTCAAAACGGATATGTGTTTAATTTGCAATGGAAAGATCTTGGGAAAAGAATGGTTGATGACGGGGTGATAGATGAGAAAAAACTGGCAAAATCACTTGTTGGTGATCAACCCATGCCTGCTCAACTCACAAAATATTTAGACGGAAGCAGCCAGAAAATAGAATTAAATGAGAGTAATTCGCATTTTTGGGTAAATGTTTTATGGGCTCTTGGCCTTGCGAACAAAAACGAAATTCTTGAGAGCGGACCGATGGTTCAAAACGGCAATACGGCAAATTTTGCATCAACAGGAGGTTATACAATCGGTCAAAAACAACCCATGGATATTTATAATAAATATTTTTATATCAATCTGACAGATAAACAACAGAGGCAAGTTGCAGAAATTGCTTCAAATATTTATAGGCCCTGCTGCGGAAACTCAACTGCCTTTCCTGATTGCAATCATGGAATGGCAGCGCTTGGTTTAATCGAACTTATGGTTTCACAAAATAAATCGACTGATGAGATTTATGAAACCGTGCTTGCGTTTAATTCCTATTGGTTTGCCCAAACTTATCTTGATATAGCTTATTATTTTGATAAAAATGAGAGAGATTACAGTAAGGTTCCCGCAAAAGAAATTTTATCAAAAACATTCTCCAGCGCAATGGGGTATCAGGTGATCAGAAAAAAAGTTGGGACTATTTCCTGGCCTTCGCTTAAAAGCGGCGGAAGCTGTGGAGCTTAAGTATAAACATAGACCTCTAATTTTAATGGAATCCATATTTTTTCAAACATCGCTTATTGCAGCATGATTAAAATAAGAAGACATCGAATGATATAATTTAAAATATGAAAAGAAAAAATGACAATAATAAAACAATTTTTGTGGGGTTGTTTCTGTTGTTTTCAGTTGCGGCAATAATTTTTATGCTTCTTAAAATCCAATCCAATTCAAATGATATAAAAAACACAAATCCGGATGAAAATGTAACTATCCAAAACGGCACACAAATAATTAATATTTCAGCAAGAGGAGGATACTTTCCAAGAGTAAGCAATGCAAAAGCAAATATGCCTACAACCTTAAGACTGACAACGCAAAACACATTTGATTGCTCATCGTTTATTGTTATTCCGTCTGCTGGAATTAGGAGACGCCTTGCTCCAAACGGAACCACAGACATAAAGATTCCGCCCCAAAAAAGCGGAAGCGAACTTTTTGGAACGTGCGCGATGGGCATGTACAGTTTTGATGTCAAGTTTGAATAACATGAAATACAAAGTAAATTTATCCGGATTACATTGTAAGGGCTGCAGGAATTTAATCAAATTATCTCTGGAAGAAGCTGATTTTGCAAACGTCCAGGTTAACCCAGAGAAAAAAACGGCGATGTTTGAAACCGATAACAAGCCGGAGGAAATTAAAAAAATTCTGGATAAGGTCTTTAAAGACTTAAAAGGATATGGCTACTCAAATATTGTAAACGATGAATAAAAAAAACACCCAAAATATAAGTAACTTGACCAAAGTAGCCGTTCCGGTAAAAGGAATGGACTGCGCAAGCTGTGCTTTAACTATAGAAAAAGTATTGAATAAGGTGAGTGGAGTTAAAAAATGCCAGGTAAATTTTGCTACTGAAAATGCAACTTTAGAATACAATCCTGAAGAGATAGACATAAAAGAAATCAGTAAAAATATTGAGCCTTTGGGATATTCGCTCAAAGTACCTGAGCAAAATCAAATGCACCATGATATGAGCAAAATGCCTGGCATGAGTAAGATGGAAGATCATTCTATGCACTTAGGACTTAACCAAAGCAAAGAAGAAAAATTAAAGGAAATAGAGAAAAAAAGAAAGCAAATGCAGATAGTTCTTCCCGTAACAATTCTAATTTTTATTATAATGATCTGGAATATTTTAGGTGAAAGTTTTAGTTTTATTCCAAAGTTTGTAATTCCGGATTACTTATACAATATTTTTTCATTTTTCCTGGCAACATATTTTCTTTTTAGCGTGGGAAGAGTTTTTATTGATGCGGTTGTAAGATTTTCCAAATACAGAGTGGCCAATATGGACACTCTTATTGGTATTGGAACAGCAACTGCTTACGTTTACAGTTCTTTTGTTTTATTTTTCCCGCAAATGGCACAAAGCTTGGGACTGCCAATTTTTACCTATTTTGACGTGACAATTGTGGTAATAGGTTTTGTGTCATACGGAAAATATATCGAAGCCTCATCAAAAATAAAGACGGGCGAGGCGGTTGAAAAATTAATAGGACTGCAGGCAAAAACAGCACTTGTGGAAAGAAAAGGTAAGGAAATACAAATCCCAATAGATCAGGTTATTATTGGAGACGTAGTACTTGTAAGACCGGGAGAAAAAATTCCTACTGATGGAGAAATTGTTTATGGGCAATCCTCCATAGATGAATCGATGATTACAGGAGAACCTATTCCAGTTGACAAAAGTACGGGTAATAAAGTTATTGGGGGAACAATTAATAAACAGGGGTTTTTGAAAATAAAAGCAACAAAAGTGGGTTCGGAAACTATGCTTTCACAAATAATCAAAATGGTGCAGGAAGCGCAAGGAAGCCGCGCACCGATTCAAAAACTTGCAGACAGGGTAGCAGGTATTTTTGTTCCAACCGTACTTATTATTTCTTTTACAACCTTACTTATCTGGTTAATTTTGGGTCCATTATTTATTCCATTTGCAAAAGCAGTTTCTCTTGGAATACTTGCTTTTGTAAGTATTCTGGTTATTGCCTGTCCCTGCGCATTGGGCCTTGCCACACCGACTGCAATTGTTGTTGGAATAGGAAAAGGCGCAAACAGCGGAATTTTGATTAAAAACGCGGAAAGTCTGGAAAAATTAAGTAAGGTAAACACAATAGTTTTGGATAAAACGGGAACGGTAACCAAAGGAAAGCCGGAAGCAACAGATGTAGTTTTAACATCAAACTTAAGTGAAAATGAAATTTTTGCAATCGCCGCATCTCTTGAAAAAAGATCAACACACCCGCTTGCTGAGGCAATTATGAGGAAAGTGGCAAACTTAAAGAATATCAAATTACATGAGGTTAAAGATTTTGAGAACATTGAAGGAAAAGGTCTTAAAGGCAAAATTGAAAATAAACAGTATTATGCAGGCAATGTGACGCTAATTGAAAGCCTGAGAATTAATATTGATAAAACTTTACTCCAAAAATTTACTAAAGAAGGAAAAACTCCCGTAATACTTGCGGATAAAGACAAGATTATTGGAATTATTTTAATTTCCGACACTCTAAAAGACACCACAAAATTGGCAGTTGAATTGTTACACAAACTTGGGATTAAACTTGTTATGTTAACAGGTGATGATAGAAATACAGCAAGTTATATTGCAAAACAGGCCGGCATTGATGAAATTTTTGCGGAAGTTCTTCCAACTGAAAAAGCAGAGAAAATCAAAAGTTTACAGAAAAACGGAAATACTGTGGCAATGGCTGGGGACGGAATCAATGATGCACCCGCTCTTGCTGTATCAGACGTTGGTATTGCCATGGGAACGGGAAGTGATATTGCCATTGAATCAGCTGACATAACGCTTTTGGGAGGAGATATTTTGGGGATTCCAAAAGCTGTAAAATTATCAAAACAAACCATGAAGACAATTAAACAAAATCTTTTTTGGGCGTTTTTCTATAACGTTATAGGCATACCTCTTGCAGCCGGGTTATTTTATCCGTTTTTTGGTATACTTTTAAATCCGATTTTTGCCGGACTTGCAATGGCTCTTAGCAGTTTTTCCGTTGTTTCCAATTCATTAAGACTTAAAACCTTGAAACTATGAATAAGTTAAAAATGCAGACTTTTAAATTTTATGCAAAAGGAATGCATTGCACATCTTGCGAAATATTAATAGAAAAAAAACTCGCAATGTTTAGTGGAGTAGAAAACGTAAAAGCAAGATTAAACCACCAGGAAGTAATAGTTACGGGAAACTTTAGGGAAGACGCTTTAACTCTTGCTCAAAAATTGACTGATCTTATCAAAAACAGCGGGTATCAACTTTCAATTGAAAAAGATAATCACAGGAACGTAAAATTGTCCGAATTTTATACTGCAGCCCCAATCGCACTAGTTATTATTCTTGTTTTTATAATGCTTCAAAAACTTGGAATAGTTAACCTAGTCAATACCAGTAAAATCAACTATCCTGCTATATTTTTAATTGGAATAGTTGCGTCACTTTCTTCATGTATGGCAGTTGTTGGAGGACTGGTTTTATCAATTGCTGCAAATTTATCCCGTGAGACCAAGGGCAAAATCTTTAAATCCCAGATAATGTTTCATTTGGGAAGAATTCTTGGTTTCTTTATTTTAGGCGGAGCAATTGGTTTTTTGGGTTCTGCTTTTACTCTTTCTCAAACAGCAAGTTTTGCTCTGGGTATATTAATTGCGTTTGTCATGATAGTTCTGGGTCTAAATCTTCTGGACATTTTTCACTTCACAAAGAAGCTCCAGCCAAGAATTCCCAAATTTATCTTGGGAAACTTTATCAAAGAAGGAAAAGTAGAAAATGAAGTTTCTTCATTTTTAATCGGGGCCGCTACTTTTTTTCTGCCCTGCGGATTTACTCAGTCAATGCAGATTTATTCTTTAAGTACTGGAAACTTTATTAATGGAGCACTAACCATGTTTATTTTCGCGTTTGGAACTTTTCCGGTTCTTGCAGCAATAAGTTTCTCATCAATAAATCTTGCAAGGTCTGTTAAATCAGGAATTTTCTTCAAAACCGCAGGCATATTGGTTCTTGCCTTTGCATTATTTAATCTTTTAAATGCTTTTACCTCAATCGGTCTAATCAGACCACTGTTCAGCTTTTAATTTTTATCCCAAATTTTCAACATCACCTCAAATTTGATTTTAGGTTTTAGATCCTATATTATGTTTTTTTCTTATGCGTTTTGCGTGGGCGTGAATTAAAAAGTTTAAAAAAAGATTATTGGCCTCACAACTTTCATAATAAGGTAAAATTATATATAATAAGGTATTCCCAAATTTATGGCAATTAATAAATTAAATCAATACGCAAGTTTTCTTATAAAAACTTTTGAAGGAGAAGTTATGGCCTCAACAAGCCGCGGAATAACTGTAAACCCAATAATATCCGAAATCGCTTCCTGGTATGAAAGACTGAGAAATGCAATGGATATAAGAGAAGAAGAGGTAATTCTAAGAGCCGCAATTGAAAGAATATTAAAAAGAAGGCTAATTTTGGGCGGAAACGGTAAAAAAATAGCATCACCTTTAATAAGAGAGCTTATTTGGGCAAGATATTTTCCGGACGGAAGCGTACCGGAAAAGCTGATAGAAGACGTGGCAAAAACAATTGACCTGCACTTGGCTTTAAGAGAGCACGTGCTTTTAAATAATCATTTAAAAGAAAGTGATGTAAATAAGTGGTTTTATCATTTAATGTCATCAAAAATCGAGCAGGTACTAAATCCAAACAAAGAAAAGGAAGCAATGGTTAATTTTATGTTTCACGTTCTCCGGGACAATATAATAATTAAAGATGATACGGAAGAAGAAAAAGACATACAAACTTTAATAGCAATTAGGAAAGCTTACGCAAAAGACGACCTTGCTTTTTTACGATACCATTTATTTGTTCAGTACTTTGGTAATTTGTCGGAAAAAAACATTAACAACATTGCTAACAACTTTAACTCCGGTTTTTTTGAAATTGAAAAGCAATTAATTTATCCCCTTAGATATAAAATTTATACATACGTTAAGAAACAATCCCCACCATTTTTTATACTTGATGATGTATTAAGAAGCGAGAAGCAGAATATTCATCTGCTTATAAACGATGAGGAGAAACTAAAACAGGCCGTGTATTTTATATGCCAGAAAAGATATGATTCGATAACTTCAAGAGTACAGCAGGCTATTGTCAAAAGCATTATTTTTATTATTTTAACAAAAGCATTAATAGCACTGGCAGTGGAAGGCACTTATGAAAATTTGATTTACGGAAAAGTCATCTGGAAATCAATTGCTCTGAATGTCATGATCCCACCATTTCTTATGATTATCGCAACAGCGTTTATAAAAACTCCTACCCAGGAAAATTCCAAAAGAATTTATAACCGGATACAATCTCTTTTATTTAACGCAAAACCGTCAGCTCCATATCCAGTGGTTTTAAAACTTTTTCCTGACAAAACAAGGCCTTTTATAGATTATGTTTTTGGGTTCTTATGGTTTGCGGCATTTTTCTTAAGTTTTGGTGTCTGCATTTTCCTTTTGACAAAACTTCATTTTAATATCGTTAGTCAAGGCGTCTTTCTTTTCTTTCTGGCAATTGTGTGTTTTCTTTTTTACAGGATCAACAGAACCGCACATACTTATACACTAGAAACAAAACAGGGGCTTATAACCCCGGTCATAGATTTTTTCCTGATGCCAATAGTACAGGTGGGGAGGTATTTAACAGACGGGATTTCGCAAATAAATATTATTTTGTTTGTATTAGACTTTATTATTGAAACTCCTTTTAAAGGTATGTTTGCTTTTTTTGAACAATGGTTTTTGTTTCTTAATACCAAAAGAGAGTATCTTGAATAACTTCAAGTTGCATTTCACGTGAAACATTTAAGTTTTCTTTTGAGTAAATTTCTTGTTTGGAATTGATACTTTAACTTATTTCTATATTATTTCTGAAGTTGTTCTTAATAGTATCTTTTAAAAATAAAATGATCCAAATAAAATCTGTTAGACTTCTTCAACTCTACTTTCCGGACGCAGTGTAACGTAAACTCCCTGAACCGTTAAACTTCCTCCCACCATTTCTTTTATTTTTTCAACAGATTCTCTTATATCTTTGAGGTGTTGCTGCCGATCAGAAGGATTCCCCGCACATTCCTCGTGCCCCTCCACAATTATCCCGCAACTGTGATGGTTGTTCGTAGAAATTTCTATTTTTAATTTTACTGATTTATATAGATCGCTTTCAGAATCTGCTTTGGCAAGCAGCCCATCAACACCAGGTTCCGTAATTGTATCCACAAACTGAACGCAAAATTTTTCTTTTGCGTACCTTGCGACAACTTCTTGAACACGCCCGTCCATGCAGCCAACATGTGTACAAAATGTTTCATTTCTATTTGACATATCGGTTAATTTTACTTGATATATTAGTAAATTTCAACAATTGAATTCCTAAATTCGCTTTTGATTTTACATAATTTGATAGTATAATCTTTATATGGAAAATCTTAAAAGCCAAGCTTCCAAAAATGACATTGCAAAAGATACATTTGAAATAAATTATGAATGATAAAACTTTCACCGTTTATACAGATGGTGGGGCACGCGGTAATCCCGGAGAAGCTGCATACGGGTTTATTGTTTATGACCAAAATAAAAATATTATTTTTAGAGAAGGTAAAAAAATAGGGATCTCAACAAATAATACCGCAGAATATATGGGCGTTATCTCTGCGCTCTCCTGGATTAAGGATAATTTAAAAAAAATAGATAAAATTGAATTTCTTCTTGATTCGGAATTAGTGGCTCACCAGCTCACAGGCAAGTACAAAGTAAAAAATGAAAATTTGAGAAATTTGTTTTTTACAGTAAAGGATCTGGAAAACAAGGTCAACTCCAAAATTTATTATAAACCAATTGAACGCGAAAAAAACAAAGAAGCTGACAAACTTGTAAATATGGCTCTTGACGGAATAATTTAGCATAGACAATCCTTCTTTTATCTTTTACAATAAACTTAAGATGGAAAAAATTTTCCAAATAGTTTCATTTGATGAGAAAAAATCCGTTTCAGTTGTTTACGGGGAGGAAAATCCACTCATTCAATGCATTTTGAATGACATAGCTAGAAAAATAAAAATTTTATACATAAGCAACAGTCACCCAAAAAAAAATTCAGATAACCCCAATATGCAAATAATCAACCTAAAAGAATTTATTGAATCCTCAAATGAGCTCGTGGACTACGCAATTATTTTTTTAGAAAAACAAGAAGATGCAAAAATCATTCTTTCCCTCGCTGATAAATTAGAAGAGTATCATGCAAAAATTATTGTAGTTGTAAAAGTCAGGGAATATGAAAAATTTATTAATCTTATCTACCAGCTTAAGAAAAAAGCGCGTACTAATTTTATTTTACTAGGAGATCTTTTTGGGAAAAACATATCTCAAAATTATTCTGCTGTAGAGGATTTAGTAAACTCATCCCTGAAAACTAAAACTGCAACCCTAACGGGGAATGACCTCAAAAATATCTTTCCAATATCACTGGAAGATGCACAAAAGGGAATAGGGCATATTCTTTTTAGCCCGGACCAAAAAAATAGAATACACTATCTTTTTTATAAACATCCTCAAACGATTATATCCGCAGTCCATCTTATAAAAAGAGCTGAGCCTGATCTTGAGATTAAATTTGAGCAGGTAAAAAAAACTGCCGAATCTGACAGAAATTTAAAAGAAATTGAGGAAATCACTAAATTCAGACTCTTAGATACACCTTATTTTTTTGATATCAATTACTACGGATTTGAAAACAGCATAAAAAGAATAATCGATGGAACAGACAACTACACTATCAGAGAGATAAAAGCTCATAGAGACAATCTACCAAAGAGAAATACTAAAATAAAGGATAAATTTTTCAATTTTTCCTTATTTATCATTTTTGTTTTCTTGTCGTATCTTACTATAAATATTTTTTTGTTTACTTTTTCTGTTTTTTCCTTTAAACAGGCTCTTGTATCTGTTCAAACAAAAGACTTCAAAAGTTTTACCAAATATGCGTTTATCTCGCATCTGTTTATTTCTTTTGTGGATCTTCCGATTGGAACACTGGGTCCCCTGTTTCTTCCCGAAAAACTTACCAATGATTATGAATTACTAAAAAAAGGGGTTGAAATCATTTATATTGGTTCTCAGGACTATTCTGATTTAACCATGGCAGTTGAAAAAGGCAAAGTACCGGATTTTCAAAAGTTGCTTGCCGATCTGAATTTTATTTATTTTGAACTCCAAAAGATCAAGTTTGAAAACAAAGATCAGGAAAAAAGACTGAACAAGATTCTCTCTGCTTCAAACGCGCAATTTATTTCCCTGCTTCAAGTACTGCCTGAATTATTAAGTACCTCAGAAAACAAAAACTATTTAATACTTTTTCAAAACAATGCAGAACTAAGGCCTACGGGAGGGTTCATAGGCTCTGTTGCGGAACTTGGATTCTCAAAAGGCAAAGTTTCCAACTTCAGAATAAGAGATGTTTATGAACTGGATGGTCAGTTAAAAGCCCATGTTGAACCGCACTATATCATTAGGCGGTATCTTCAACCTCACCTTTATCTAAGAGACAGCAATTTTGCTTTAAATTTTGAGGAAGCAGCAAGCACCTCAGCACTTTTATATAATCTTGAGACAAAACAAAAAGTTGATGGGGTAATAGCAATAGACTTTGAAGTACTTAATAGATTTATTAAAAATTTGGGGCCAATACACCTTTTTGATTACAATAAAACGATTGATGAAAATAATGCTTTTGAATTTATTCAGGACACGATACAAGCAGGTAATTTTGCCGGATCATCTGAGAAAAAAAATATTCTATCTTCCATATTTGATAAAATATCCGTTAGAGCTACAGATAACCCGACCATAATTTTTAAATTTGCCGATCTGGTTCCATCTCTTCTTAAAGAAAAACATATTCTGTTTGCTTTCAGAGATAATTCCATACAGCCATTATTTACAATTAATAATCTTTCCGGCTCTCTACAAGATTCAAGAGTGAAAAACAATAATGCCTTTTATGATTTCCTGTCAATAAACGAAGCAAATATTGCATCAAACAAAGCAAATCTCACCATTAAAAGATCAGTTAATTATGATTTTTACCTGAATCAAAAAGAAGCAACGGCCTCAGTAACTTTAAAAATACTTAACAGCGACAAAAAAGCAAAAGATTATTTTGCTTACATAAGAATCATTACTCCTTTCTCAAGTAAATTGACTTCTATTAAAATAGACGGGGAAGAAAAAAAGACAGTTCCGGCAATAACGGATTTTAGGACTTATGAGCAAAAAGGTTTTAAACCGCCAAGCGCGCTTGAACTGGAAAATTCAGTAAGCAACGGAAAACAGATTTTTGGTTTTGTGACAAAAGTATTAAAAGGCAAAAATCAAAAAATTGAGATTTCGTACAAAAATGCTGCTGTTGTACCAGCTGAGATAAAAAATTACGATCTTTTACTTATTAAACAGCCCGGCACAGATTCTTATCCTTTAAAAGTAAATTTGTTTTATGAAGATTCCGGAAAAATAAAAACTAAATCATTTAATCGAGATGTTAACACTGATCAGGAAATAAATTTCAATTTGAAGTAAATCATTTTGCACTTGATTTCAGGAATAAAGGTGCTACAATCTAGCTATGAAACGCAGAATACTTGAATATAACGCAATTTTTCAAAAAGAGGCGGAAGGCGGTTACTCTGTATGGGTTCCCTTGCTTCCTGGATGTACATCTCAGGGAGAAACATTTGAGGAAGCTTTGGAAAACATTAAAGAGGCAATAACTCTTTATCTTGAGGATTCGCCTGAGGAGAAAGATGATACTTCTGATGCGCGAAATCAATTTATGGTTCCTGTTGGGGTAAACATTAATGGCTAAACTCCCACAAGTTTCAGGCAGAGAAACAATTAAAGCTTTACAAAAGACAGGATTTATAATCATTCATCAAAGAGGAAGCCACGTAAAATTATCACGCAATATCGGTAATCAAAAACAAACAGTTATTGTCCCGATGCAAAAGATTTTAAAAAAGGGAACACTTCGAAACGGCATTCTTAAACCTATAAATCTTTCAGTAGATGAATTCATGAAACTCTTGAAAAAATAATTATCTTCAGATCTTAATACCAATATAAAAAATAAGAACTGCTTGATTTTAATTCTCAACTCTTCTAAAGTTAAAGTAACACGACTTTCGCAGTTGTCATTCTGAGCGTAGCGAAGAATCTCTTGCTCGCCTCGCTGAAGCGAGAGCGAAGCGGGCGAATGCAAGACTGAAATAAGTTCAGAGATCCTTCGTCGTTTCACTCCTCAGGATGACAGGATGTGCGAAACTCGTAAGTAATATGGAAGAAGCAAAAAAAGTCTCTAGTTTAGAAAACAGTCAAACAGAAAATTCTCAAAATCAAACCATAAAAGATTTTTCTGCTCATCACAGGCAAAAAGCATTCAGAATTGTAATGCTTTCTCTGATCACTCTTATTTTCGCACTCGGATTCACATATTATCAAAATGTTAAACTTGAATCGCAAAACTCCCGCCTTCGTCAAGACTTCGGCGGGCGAGCAAAACTTACTCCAACTCCTACAATCAACCCAACCGCAAATTGGAAAACTTATACAAATAACGAATTTGGCTTTACATTGAAATATCCTGCGAATTGGGTTGTTGGTGATTTTTCAGCGGAACCTGACCCCAAAATATATTTTGCTCCGACGAAAACCAATATAACATTTAACCCATTTGGAAATACTACAAAATTAGTAGTTGCACCCCACGGATTTGGCTCTGAACCTCCATCTGGACGAATTCTTTCTGATGGTACTCCGTTTGCTAAATTTCTAACGATTAAAACCATCCCACCGAGCTGGAGAAAAGTTGGTTTTGTATACGGATCAGTTGAGGTTAAGAATTTATCTACTACCTGTGAAAGAAACGGCGAGATCGTTAAATCAGGATGCGATATTTTCGGAGGCGAACGCCTCATTTATCATGGTTCAGTTGATACATCTACTTGGAGAATAATTGACCAAATCCTCTCCACTTTCAAATTCCTAAATTAAATTTTTCAATAACAAAATATTCTGCGCCGCTTCTTTTGAGTCTACTTTCAAGAAGATAAATCGACTCAATCACGTCTTTTCCGAATGAAGTATTTTTATATGTATTCATTAATGAGGCAAAAGCATTATAATCCTTGATATCCTTAATTTTTGCGATTGTCAAATGCGGCGTAAAAGATTTTCTCTCAATTTTTATAAACTCTTTATTTAAATCGTCCAATTCTTGTTTTAGCTTGGAGAGTACGCGGCTTTCATCCTCCATTCCTATCCAGAGAACTCTTGGGGAAGAGAAACTGGGAAAACAGCCTAAAGATTTATATTCCAGACTAAAAGGCTTTAAGTTGATTGATGTCTTCCTTATATTCCCAGCAATTTCATTAACTTTTTCTTTACTGACAAATCCTATAAATTGAATTGTTAAATGTATATTTGAAGGCTCAATAAAACGGCCTGTAAGAAAAGGAGCGCTTTCAGATCTTATTTTTTCTATCTGCTCCAATATTTTATTACCCGGGAAAATCCCAATAAATACTCTTTCCATAATCTAATTCCTATAGTAAATTAATAGAAGACTAACTATCTACTATTTTTAAGTCTAATTAAAATTGCTATCTAATAAAGTCTATTCTTCTGGTATTTTAATAATTAATTTTTCGCTATTAGTTTACAGCTTCACCGGCTTTCAATTCAAGCACAACGTGATATAATAATTCCTACTTTTCAAACCAAAATATTTAATTGGAGAGATTATGAAAAAGAATAAGACCGCTGATAAACATAAAAATTTAATCTGGGCATATAAAAAATATTTTCTGATTTTATTGTTCGGCTTATTTTTGACTTTTGCTTATTTCTTTGTACTTAAGGATATTCCATCAACCGCCAGAATTGATAAAATAAATTATCCCCAATCGACCAATATTTATGACAGAAACAAAAAATTACTTTATTCAATTTACGTATCAAAAAACCAGACTTTCGTATCTCTTTCAAGCATTCCAAATGATCTTGAAAATGCAACTATTGCTATTGAAGATAAGGATTTTTATAAACACGGCGCGATAGATCCGCGGGGAATAACAAGAGCAATATATTCAACTCTTATAAAGCGTGAGGTTCAGGGTGGATCAACGATCACTCAGCAATTGGTAAAAAATTCGCTTTTAACACAAAACAGGACAATAAGCAGAAAGATAAAAGAAATTGTGCTTTCTTTTGTAGTTGAATCTATTTATGATAAAAACAAAATCCTGGAAATGTACCTAAATCAGGTTTCTTACGGAGGAACTGCTTGGGGAGTAGCAGCAGCAAGCCAGGTCTATTTTGATAAACCCGTAGAAAAATTAAACCTTTCCGAAAGCGCATTTCTGGCGGGATTGCCTGAAGCACCAAGCCTTTACTCTCCTTTTGGCTCCCACCCTGAACTTGCAAAACAAAGACAAATTGAAACTTTAAAGAAAATGAAACAGCAAGGTTATATTTCAGAAAAACAGGAAAAAAATGCAATATCCTACCAACTTAAATTTTCAAAGCTTCCTGATAAAATCCGTGCGCCGCATTTTGTTTTCTACGTCAAGGATTTATTGGTTCAAAAATACGGACAAAAAATGGTGGAGCAGGGTGGATTTAACGTCATAACTTCTCTTGACCTTGATCTGCAGAAATTTGCGGAAAGTACAGTAGCAACGGAAGTGGCAAAACTGAAAGACTATGACGTTTCAAATGGAGCTTCAGTTGTCACTAATCCAGCAACAGGGGAAATATTGGCAATGGTTGGAAGCCATAACTATTTTGACATTCAGCATGATGGAAACGTAAATATAGCCATATCACAAAGACAACCGGGTTCATCTATTAAACCCATAAACTATGCTGTTGGCCTTTTAAAAGGATACACCGCCGCAACGGCCATAATTGACCAACCTGTTTGCTTTCCAAACCCCACCGGCAAATCTTACTGTCCGGTAAATTATGATGGAAAATATCACGGCGTAGTGCAGATGAGGTTTGCACTTGGCAACTCTTTCAATATCCCAGCTGTTAAAATGTTAAAACTAAATGGCGTAGAAGACATGATCGCAACAGCATCTGCTATGGGAATAAAAACCTTTAATGACCCGTCACGTTATGGGCTTTCATTGACTTTGGGTGGAGGAGAGGTGACCATGCTTGATATGACTGAGGCTTTTGGGGTATTTGCAAATCAGGGTTATAAAATAGATTTGCAGCCAATACTTAAGGTTACAGACAGCAGCGGAAAAGTTCTTGAAGAATACCATTCTCCCAAAAGCCCGATATTTGGCAAAAAGGTTTTGCCCTCTGAGGTAACTTATATAATCTCCCATATTCTTCTTGACAATAACGCAAGAAGCATGGCATTTGGCGAATTTTCACCTTTAAGAATTGGAAATCTTCCAATTTCTGTCAAAACAGGAACAACCAATGATTTCAGAGACAATTGGACTATTGGCTATACGGCCTCAAATGTTGTTGCCGTCTGGGTAGGAAACAATGATAACAAACCGATGAACGGGCTTGTTTCTGGAATAACCGGTGCTGCTCCTATCTGGCATAAAATTATGCAACATTTAGTTGCCAATAAGCCACCTGAATGGCCAAAAAAACCTGACAACATAGTAGACAGGCAAATATGCGCAGTATCAGGCTTGCTGCCTCAGGAAGGATCGGATAAATGTCCTGTGAGAACTGAATATTTCATTAAAGGAACAGAGCCAAAAACGACTGAACCTGCCAAACAAAAGGTCTTTATAGACAAAGCCACAAATGATCTTGCAAAACCCGGGCAAACGGATAACATGGAAGAAAAAGAAGAGATATTATTTTCTGATCCCACCGGAGACAGATACTGCCTTACATGTCCTCATCCCCAGTAACCTTAAGAGCTTCTGAGTTTTGTATAAGAAAGTCCTACTATAACCGACAAAATGAGCTGGCCCTGCTGAACTGTTAGGAAGAAATGGTCAAAAAGTGAATTGATTATCATACAAATAAAAATAAAAAGTACAGCGGCGTAAAAATTTATTAACCCTTTGTTTCTCTCTTTTTTAAATCCAGAATATGCACGAATAAATGTTTTATAGATAAACAGGCAAAACAGAACAAAAACAATTATTCCACTTTCTATTAAAACAAGAATAAAAATGTTATGTACTGGTTGCAGTAGTACTGGTGTGATATTCTTTTGATAAAAAGACTCATAAAAGAAAAAATTATTAAGACCGGTACCAAAAAGAGGATATTTTTTGAAGATTTCAAAAGATATATCTATTAAGTCGCGCCTTGCAATCAAATCCTTCAGTAAAAATCTGCTGTCAAAAAACCTGTAATAGTAAAAATTCAAATATAAAGAAAACAGAAACAAACCCAGAATAAGCATGACAATCATCTTTTTTCCTAAGGCTTTGATATTTTGAATAAAAAAATAAATTAACAGTATTAAATAAAGAAAAATAGCTATTCTTGAAAAAGTTAAAAATAAGGCAATAGTGGAAATAAGCAGGACAAAAATAAAAAATATTTTTCTTTTAATATTTTTTTCCTGACCCAATTGAAAAAATATTAAACTATTTACAAAAAGCAAAAAAAATGCAAGAACGTTGGGATGGGGAAAAGTTGAGTATGGTCTCAAAACTAATTCTCCATTTATGTTCATATTTGCTATTCCCGGAGTTGAAGCGCTGAAAGTTCTTTCCCCTAAATAATACAACACTCCTCCAATTGAACTTTGTTTAATAAATTGAATAATGCCAATTGATGAGAAAAGGGCTGCGCTTAATCCCAAGGTAGTTATAAAGTTTTTTATATTTTTAGTTTTAAAATAGAAAGCTATATAAAATCCAAAAAATGAAAACTCAAGAATCTTTAATAATCCGTAAAAAGCAGCCAAAGTCTGTTTAGAAAAAATCGTTCCCAAAATCAGGGCAAATAAAAGAATAAGCAAATATGAGATTTGAATCATGTTAAGTTCAAAATTAAAAGTTAAAAATGAAAAATTTAATTTATAATTTAAAATTTTAAACTTTAAACTGCAACTTTGAGCTTTGAACCTTGAACCATGAACTATCTTAATAACTCCTAATCTCTTATTTCTACTCCTGAGAGTGATTCTAAATAAAGACATAAAAAATAAAATCGCCAGAAGTATATCTGTGATGTAAAGCGTGGGAGAAAGATAGTCAACTCTAATACCGGAAACAAAAGAAAAAT
>MFNJ01000003.1 GCA_001782015.1 Candidatus Levybacteria bacterium RIFCSPHIGHO2_01_FULL_36_15 | reverse complement strand
CGAATCTCACAGACGGCTCAGAAAATATGAATAACTATTCAAGTAAATCAAGACTAAAAAGAAAGCTTGAAAAACAGACAAAAAAACAGATTTTTTTTTCAACAGTTGGGATTATAATTTTACTTTTTCTGATTTTCAAATATGGGATAACTGCAACAACGGAAGTAGGCAAAGTAATCATTAAATTTAATGAAATCAGAAGTACTTCAAAATCTGTTCAAGACACGAACAATAATTATGTAATTTTGCCACCGCATCTTGATCCAATAATTCAAGCCACAAAAAGCGCTTCGATTAATATTACGGGCAACTCCATTGACAAGAATGGGAAAATTCTTCTATATCTTAACAGCAACTTAAAAGCAGAAATGTCTGTAGATAAAGACGGAAAATTCAAGTTCAAAAATATTGAACTTGAAGAAGGAGATAATTTTATAAAAACGCAATTTAAAAATGAAAACGGCAAAATAAGCGAGTTCAGTGCGGAATATGATGTGATATATAAAAAAAGAGTTCCGGCTCTTGACATTAACTTTCCAACAGACGGGGCAAGTTTTTCAAAATATGATCAGAATATTAACATGCAGGGGAAAACTGATCCGGATAATAGTATAAGCGTTAATGGGTTCGTGGCAATAGTAGATAACAATGGCAATTTTTCATATTATTACAAGTTGCAGAATGGAGACAACGCGTTTATTATCACAGCAACTGATCCTGCAGGGAATCAGACTGAAAAAAAGATAAAGGTCACTTATAATCCTTAAAAGACAATAGTATAAATACCCAGAACATTACAAACGAATAAAATAATGTATTTTCAAATAACGCATGAGTTAAGACTCCTATCAATGAAGAAAAGACTGCTGCTTTAAAATATAAATTCTTGCCGGGTATAATTCCCAAATATGCTTTTCTGACCACTCTTACCCAAAAATTTAAATAGAATATAAAACCGGTTAGACCTGTTGTAACAAGAGCTAAAATAAAACTATTTGGTACGCCTGCTCCAGAATGGGTAATTTCCCAATTTTCTGGATCAAGCATTCCGCGTCTTTCCTGAGCATATCTATAGGTATTAAAACCTATGCCAAAAACAGGAGAATTTTTGAATATATCCAATGCGCTTGCTATGCTTTCCGCTCGGGAAGATATGGAAGCCCTTCTTAAAAGATCTACTCCTTCACTTTTTAGACTTTTAGGTAAAAACAGAATTCCAAACACAATAAAAGCAATTAATAACACGATTTCTCTTTTTTGTTTTGTAACAACAAGATAGGAAAGTCCGGAAACAGAAAGCATAATAAAAGAACTTCGTGAATAGGTGAGAAATAGTGATACTGAAGTCAAAAGTAAACCCACCATATAAATTATTTTAGATAAATTTTTTCTGATGATTTTTTTTTGAAATAAACTAAATAATAGCAGTAGTTCCAGAACAATAATTGCGCCGGCAAAGTTAGGATCAAGCGTCGTTGAAAACAATCTATATAAGTGCTTATCCCATCCCAAATAATATAACTTTCTAAGATCTGGATAAAATAAATATTGCGCCAGACCAAACACAACAAATAAGAATCCGGAAAGGGAAAGGTAGTATATAAATTTTTTTGAAAACCCTGCATCCAGATAATTGAATGCCAAAATAAGGCTTGAATAAATAATAAATCTAAACAAATAAAAAAATGAAACTAAAAACGTCTGAGGCGTTAAAAAATATGAGTTGAGAACTAAAGCAAAAAAAGCAATTCCGATAAAATAATATAAAGCCTTTATATTAGGAAACGAAAAAATATTTTTTTTTATTTTGATGCTTATAAATAGGATTGTTAAAAAAACCGCAAATACGGCAACATCCAACGGGTAAATATAAGTTGATTTAAAAATATTTATTCTTATAATAACTCCCAGAGGAAAAGTTATTAAAGTAAGATAGAGAAATTTTTTTAATAGGTCCATTTTTGGTTGTCCAGTGTATAGAGCATGACATTTGTTATATCATTTTTATAGACAAGATTCCAATGCCGGAATCTTTTTGGTAAATCATGCTTTATTAAAAGCACATAATTAAATTTATCTCCTTTTTTGATGTAAGATTCGTGGACAAAAGGAAAGTAAACATAATACAAATTATGTCCCCCAAAAATTAAAACTTTGTCCGCTTTTTTAATTTTGTTTTTAAAATAACTATCAATGTCATAAAAATCTCCGTAGGAAAAGTTAAGGTTTTTGTTTAGAAACTCATTTTTTGATTGTTTGAGAAAAACTACAGGCAAGTATTTAATATTAGCAAAACCCCTATAGACAATTGAGATAACCGAAACAATAACAATGAATGATACTAAAAATTTGCTTAACCTTTTTATTGGCATAATGCCAATTGATGCTGCTGCTAAAATAGAGTAAGCGGGTAAATAAGGCAGAATGAATCTTCCGCCTCCAGTTCGGGGAGTAATATACCAAATAAGCAAGGATATCAATGAATAAACGGCAATAATTTTTGCATTCTGATTTAATTTTTTATAAAAAATAACTATTAATGGCAAGAACAGTATGTAAACGGGAGAAATTGGATCCGCGGAATACATAAATAAATTCCATAGATCTTTCACAAAGTTAAAAGGATTTAAAAGATGAATATTTATCCCAAAATCGTAAAATGATGAGAAGAATGGGAAAATTGGATTTCTGGTATTAATATAGGAAAGTATAAACCACGGTAATGGTACAAAAAACGCAGGGGTAATAATATAAAAAATATCAGATAGTGAATTCTTTCTTTTTTTAAAGTATTTCAAAATTAACAACAAAACGATTATTAAAAGAGATCCCAAAGCCAAAAGCTTGGTTGAAATTGCAAATCCCAACATTAATCCGGTAATTACAAGCCATCTTTTTTTATTGCTTTCCAGATAATTTATAAATCCCCACACAGTCATAATTTCATAAAATGTTCTTGATAAATCAATATAAGCGCTTATTGATTCCCAACCAACAACCAAGTTTGAATAAAAGATAAGACAAGTAAGTATAGAATAGCTTTTGGAAAGAAAACTTTGCGATACTTTATAGAGCGCAAAAAGAGCCAATATCCCAAATGAAAAATGAATTAATTTTGCCAGTATTTCATTATTTATAGCAAGCGCAGGTATATAGAGCATTTCGGTAAGTTTTGGCATATCAGAGTAATAGAATAAACCTCCGGGAATATGGAAAATTGAATGATTCTCAAGAAATATTTTGGGTATTGTAAGATGATACCAAAGGGCATCATATGAAAGCTCCGGGCCTAAAGCTCCAAGCAGATTAATCAATACTTGTAAAAAAATTAGAGATAAAAATATGATAGAAATTTTATTTATTTTTAATCTTAAAAATCTGATTTTTGTAATATTATTTTTATTTAGCAGCAAAATCACAATAAGGTAAACAAGAGCAGTAATTAAGATTGTTTGCTTATATAACAAACCTGCCAGCCCTAGGCATAAAACCAAATATGCGTAAAAACCAATGTATATGGCTACAGAAAACATATTAATAGTTAAATAACGGGCAGGATGATATATTCTACACTTTTTGTTATAAAGACATTAAAATTCATTTCTGACGATATAAATATTAAAGAATTTATTATAATATAACATAACCTTATTATGGAAAAGATCTATATTTCCTACTTTCCGCGAATTATTATTATTTTGGGACTGCTTATATTACTGTCATTCTTTCACTTAAAAGGAATCATTCCTTATGATGAAGGATGGGTTCTTCATCCGGCTGTACGCTTTTTACAAGGAGATGTTCCATATAAAGATTTTCATTTTATTTATACACCAGGATCAATTTTTATTGCTGCATTTTTTTTAAAAATTCTTGGAGAATCCATTTTAGCCGCTCGAATCGGCGCAATTTTGATCTCATTTACCACGGTGATCGTGTGTTACAAGATTGGAAAACTAACTACTAATTCAACGTTACTTGCAATACTTCCGCCACTGATGTTTATATTATGGGGGCCTACACACATCACATTTCTTTGGCCAACCATGCTCGCAGTAACTGGCGGAATTATAACTGTTTTTTTTCTGCTGACTGCTCTTAAAAAGAAAAGCAAAAAATATTTTTTTCTTGCGGGTATTTTAACTTCTGTCACAGTAATTTTAAAACAGAATCTTGGCCTTGCACTCATTTTCAATGTAATCTGTTTTTTTCTGTTCATAAAGGAAGCAAGACAACAATATAACTTTTTATGGTATTTTTCCGGCTTACTTTTAATTTTTCTAATCTTCTTAACTTATCTTCTAAATTCTCATTCGTTTTTTCCTTTTCTGCAAGATTTTTATTTTTTTATGATAGAACAAACTATTCTAAAAGGTATGCAGTCAACTCCATTTTTGCCTGCGGATATCATCCCCAAAGTTATCATAAAGTTATATTTTTACCTTATTCCACTGGTTATTTCACTAATCGCACTGATTGTTGCCGTTAAGAAAAAATCCCGCTTTTTTATTCTTGCAACTTTTCCCATCTTTTATTATCTTTTAGGTATAAGACCAACAACTGACTACGTACACCTCACGCCACTTCTTTCCCTGATTGGTTTTCCTTTTGCTTTATTAATGGCAAAAGTGAAGAGTACTGGAAAAAGAAGTATTATTGCTGTTAATTTCATCCTCGTTTTGGTTTTAGCGGTATATTCTATATTGTTCAAAGGATTTTATAGATGGCAAGACCCAATTCTTAAACACTCATATTTTCTGGAAAATCCAAGAAGTCGAGTTTTTACCGACAGTAAATCTTATTATATAATTACCAAAATAACCGAATTCATTCAGAACCATACTTTGACTAAGGATCCAATATTTGTTTACACCTATTCACCTTTGTTTTATTTCCTCACTGACAGAAAAAATCCCACCAAGTTTGAATATCTTCCTCCAAACCTGCTGTCGGAAAATGACCAGAAGGAGATTATTCAAAACCTTGAAGATAATAAGGTTCACTTGATTGTGACTGATGCTCCCATCATTTACCAAAATACTCTTATTGCAAACTTTATCAAAAATAACTTCAATCCCTCTTATCAAATTGACATTTCTACTATTTGGACTAGATAGCAAATCGCGGTAAGTCAGAATATTTGAAAAAAATTTATGCAAATTTTGGCCCGGCACAGAAGGAAAGTAATATAGGATAACAATACATATGCGCTCCACAGAAAAAAAAGTAAAGTACCTATTTTTTTTAAACTTAAATTTCTATACTTTTTATTTATCATATCAAAGTTGGGGCATATGCAAAAAAGTTAGTAAATAATTATATATTTTTTTAAACAAGCTTTCTTTGCCAGACACAATATTTAAACTGTTCCTGGAATCCGATAAATAAAGGTTTTCACTGCCGGGATTTTTCCTTTTTTCTTTTAAGAAAATCGTATAGACATCTCCTTGTGAAAACTTTTCTTTTACATATTTTTTATTTTCCAACAATTCTATCAAATTTTTGTCTTTCAAACATTCGCCAAAACAAGAATAAATATAATGATCCGTATTAGTTTCTTTTTTAATAATATCCTTTGGGTTGAGTATTAAAACATCATGATTAAATTGATATGCAAACATATCCGGATCCACCAGGGAATTGGAATTTATTGATATTGTTTCGTATGGCGCAAGGTACTTATCCTCAATTGTCTTGGCAATATCATAGCGCCACAAATTTGCCTGTATTTCTTTTATTTTCCAATTCTCTACTCTAATAAAAAAATAAAAATTTACAGCCAAAACTACTGCTAACAAAATTTTTTTACTTGAAAACAATTTGAACAATGTAAAGGTTGAGTAAAACACAATAAACGGTATCAGATAGTAAATCCAGTATGGATGACCAAACGATCCTTCAGGAAAAAGCGCGATATGAGTAAGTCCAAAAAACAACATGACAAAAATTATAGGTACTGTATTATTATTTTGTCTATTTGTCTCCCTAAATCCTTTTAAAAACACAAGGGAAAAAAGAGTAAAAAGAGGAGTAAAATAAACGTTTAATCTGATGAATATAACAAGGGGCCAGATTATTGGCCAGAAGGGAAGGTTTAGTAATTGGCCTGGGCTTCTTGTTAGAAAAGCAGCAATAATATCCGAAAAGCCGTGTACCAGATAATAAATATTAAGCAAAAAGGCAATACCGGTAAGTAAAGACGCAGCAAAACAGGCAACAGCCAGCTTGTACTCTTTTTTAAAAATTAAAAACCAGCTCGTCCAGAAGCTAAAATAAATCATTGGCCAGTCGCTTAAAGTTCCAAGTACAATGCTAATAAAAAATAATAGAAGCATTAATTTGCTTTTACTTTTTAAGTATTTTAATAACAGGTATATTGATGCAAGTGAAAAAAATAAAACCAAAGGTTCCTGACCAATCATTCTCCCAAAAATAGAAGATGCCGGGATAAAACAATAGATAATAACCGCAACAAGAGCAAACTTTTTATTTTTAATCTCTTTTCCTATAAAATAGATAAATACCAAAGAGAGGATAGAAAATATTATTACCGGCAGCCGGCCTGTCATAAAGCTTTCACCAAGAATTTTAAAAAACAAGGCTTGAATTATGGAAATAAGAGGTGGGTGGTGAAGATAATACTGTGGGTTATCAGGTAAAGTCCTGCTAACAGACGTTATTTGGGCAAACTTAGTATTAAGCAATCCAAATTTATTATAATTTCTTGCTATCAGAGAATAGTTATTAAAGTTTGTAGCATTGGGCCCTACATAAGGCAAATTAATTCCTAAAGTCAGAAAATATACAAAAATCAGAATAGGAACTATAATAAATATTTGAAGACTTTTTAGTATCCCAAAAACAGTTTTTTTATTCTTTTTTTCCATAAAAGCCACAGTTTGCCTCTGACTAGAAAAGAATGGAAGCTCATATTAACCGCAAAAACAAAACCCGGCATCTTATCTAAAAAACCAAAATTAATAATAAAATTATAGATAAATTTGCCGACCGGATAAATAATTATTGAAAAAGCATTTGTTTTTATATTGTGACTGTATAATTCTTCAGCGCGTAAAGTTGTGTAGTAGTTTATTTCCTTTAAAAAAGTCCTTTCATTTTTATGAGGAAAGTGAACTAATTCATTGTTTAAACTTAATTTTTCTCCATCTATTTTCCAGGTTTCATGCACTTTCCCTGCCCAGGATCCTGAACCCTTTTTTGCAAGTCTTAAGAGTTGAATATTACCGCTTTCTCCATGTTTCAACTTCTCACCCCATATAACATCAGATCTCTTAATATAAAATCCCACATTGTCTAAATTCTTGTTGCTGAGTACACTAAGTATTTCTCCACCCAACTGTTCACTCACTCTTTCATCAGCATCAACAAATAAGATCCATTCGCCTTTTGCCTTAGAAATGCCAAAATTTCTCTGTGAAGAAAAATCATTATCCAATTTTCTTTTATAAACATGAATTTTCTTATTTTTTAAGTCTCTTATAATGTCCAATGTTCTGTCTGAAGAAAAATCGTCAACAATAATTATTTCATCCGCAAAACTAACGCTTTCCAAACAGTCAATTATATTATTCTCCTCATTTTTAGTTAAAATGACTACACCTAACATATGAGCATGTTGCATGCTGAATTATTTTATCATAAAATTTGATTGATAAATTATAATTTATGGATAAGTATATCGAAGGCTATAACGTTCCTAAAAATTTCGCTTTAATCGCTCAAAAAGTTATTGTTTCAAATGATAAAGGTCAAATACTCTTATTAAGAAGATCGGAGAAATGTAGAGATGCGGGAAAATGGAGCTTACCGGGCGGCGGTTTAGAAAAAGAAGATCCTATACAAGGAATAGTAAGAGAAGCCAAAGAAGAAACAGGACTGGATATCGTAGACGTGAGACCTATCCACGTTGTTTCTTTTATGGAAGGAGGAAAATTTGTTGTAATGATAGGTTATATTGCAAAAACTAAATCTAAAAATATATCACTTAATTGGGAGCATGATCAATTCAAATGGGTTTTAAAAGAAAAATTACTAAATTCAAATCTTCCTGATATCCTTAAATCTTTTATAGAAAGAGCAACAGATAAATAATTAGTTATCCTATTTCTCTTGCAATATTTAATGTGAATAAAAAATATTTAATTTTGTTTTTTTTTATTTTCTTACTTTCAAGATTATATTTTGCAAATTCGCAAGCGGTTTTTTTTGACTCACCTGAATACCTAACAAGGCTATCAGACAATAATTTATTAAATGCTCTATCATCCGGACATTTACCTCTTCATCCAGGCTATATAATGATTTTCTGGCCGGTTTATCACTTAGCTCAAACATTTCAGCTACCACCTTCTTTTTCAGTAATTTTTATTCAGGCAATATTGGCATTTTTTGGAATTTGCTGTTTTTATCAAATCATAAAAAATCTATTTGATAAAAATATTGCCTTAAAAAGCTCAATAATCGCCTCAATTATCCCAATCTTCTGGATCTCCAATTCAACTATTATGATGGAAACCACGTATGTTTCTTTTTTCCTCTTCTCTTTCTACTTCTTCATAAAATACTTTAACTTAAAATATGCCAAAATTTTGTATCTTTTTTTAGGGATTATTTTTTTAATTCTTTCTTTTACTACGCATTTAATAGTAATTTTATGGATTCCCTTAATAATCTATTCTGTTTATCGTACAAAACCTGAAAATACTTACAAATCAATAATATACTTACTTATAGCAGTTGCTTTAGGAGGTGTTGTGAACGGACATTTTATTTCTATTCTCATTAAATCCGGTATTATTAACGGAATATTCCAGCTGTTCAGCAGTAAATTTGGGGAACACGCTAATCTTTCATTCAGTCTAAGCTCAGTATTGATTTTTTTGAGAAATTTCACAATTCCTCTTTTGAGGAACAATACTCTTTTGTTAACATTATTAAGTTTTGTTTTCATCGTATATTCATACTTAAGGAATAAAAAATTATTCATTATTCTAATATTCTGGATATTTCCAGCTTTGATCACCAATCAATGGTGGGATTCACTTCTTTATGGAAGACATTCCCTAATTGCAAGTTTTGGTATTGCTTTATCAGTTGGATTTACCCTGGGAAAAAAAAGACTGCTTTATTATTCTGTAATAGCATACCTATTGATTTCAACAGTTCCAACACTTCAACTTCTCAAAAAAGACACACCTTATATTATTGAGGCTCAAGCGGTTAAAAACCTACCGCAAAATGGGTTATTTATTGAAAGTCATTTTGCAAGACCTCAACTGGATAAAGTATATCGAGGCAAAACAATTTTCGTGGAAGAGCCGGGATGGAGCAAGGAAGCATTAAACAAAGAAATTATTGATAATTTAGAGAGTAAAAAACCTGTTTTTATATCATCTCAAGCGCTTTCTGAACCGTATGGTCTATATTCCGGGCCGTATTTACATGTCCTCTCATTATCTTACAAAAAGGAATATGTTTTAAAACCTCTTGTCCGGAATTTCGCCATACAAGAATATAAGCAAATTGATTTCAATGATAACCTGTCTATTTATAAAATAATATCTGGCCATTCTACACAATACCCCAAAATACAAAACTTAAAATATTCCAAACACCGCATTGATTATAATGATCCTCTGATTAAAATCTGGTTACTTGTTAACAAAGAGCATTAAGTATCGCTTGGTGCTTAAAATAAAGACTGGAATCTTCGTAGGGAATATTTTAATTTTTGCAGTATGAAATAGTTTTTTAAGTTAAGATTAGTTGAGGCAATAGCTATTGAAAAAACTGATGACGGAGCAATATGTATCAACAATCTGTCAATAACGTTATTAATATGAACTGTGGCATCAACTGGTGTAATAAGAAATATAAATAAATACATTATTAGCTGAAAAAAGATTAAAATATACAAATATCTTAGGACGGATCTAATTTTTGTAGAAAGAGGAAGAAAAATACTTGCTATAAAAACTAGCCATAAAATATTCCAATTTTTCAAATTAATAAACTCCTTTGATATGGTTAAAATTACATCTAATATCCTTCCTGTGTGAATATAAAAATTTCTGAAAAGATAGTTAACTGGCAGTCTGTTAATTATTTTAAAAAGCTGCCAATCTAAAAGCGGAATCAACCATAAGAAAAGAGGTAGTAAATAATTATATTTTCTAATTTTAATAATATGGTATATTATTAAAACTTCCACAAACAAAGAATAAGGTAATCCTTCATTTTTAATCATAGAAGTTATCCCAAGAAATAAATTTAAAAGAATTAACGTTTTAATATTGTAATTTTTAATAAAATCCATTAACAAAATTCCGGATACAAGTATATAATATCCAAGGGCCAAATCAGCCTGTCCCGCCTCAAAGCGTCCACCATGCCTTATAATGTTTTGTAGAGAGAGAAGAAGAAAAGTAAAGATTAAACTCCTTGTTAACCCAACATAATTTTTTAAAGAAAAAAATGTAACAGCACCAATAGAAAAATAAAACATAAAAAATGATAACAATACTGCCCTATCGTTTACCTGCCCAATCATTATGTAAATAAAGGTTGACATTAAACTAATAGTTAAGGGGTACTCAGAATCGAGATACAAAAAGCTGCTTGGATTTATTTTTCCATCCATATAATATATTTTTGCTTTCATTAACCAGCTTGACCACCCATCCCACGCCTGGACTGGCCGAATAATTGATTCAAAAGCAACAAAAAAAATTAAAGATAATATTAATACAATCATTATTTTGTCAAAATATCTCAATTTTACTTTTTGGAAAGGCAAAATTGATTGCTTGGGAAATATCTTATTTCTGAAAATTAAAACTATTAATAACCACGGCCCAATCAATAACAGTGGATTCCAGGAAATTCCCAACCTTGAATAAGTAAAAAGCTGGAAAGCAACTGCTCCAACTCCAACTCCGTAGGCATAAAAAATAATTTCTGCCAGACATCTCTTCTCAAATACATTAATCACTCTTATAAATAGGTATCCTATGAAAACAATAGCCAGTATTATTAATAAAACCTGCAATTCAATCATATAAAGAATATAAAACTCCCGATAAATTTAAATTTTTTAAAGCCGAATAAGTTGCAACAGGAGAATGGTCAAAAACAAGTCTATTACTGTTAGTAGCATAATTTTTTGGAGTAAATAAAAATAGATAATTGTAGTTATTCTTTAGAATGGAAATGTCTTTGCTTTTTAAAGAATGTGTCCAAAATACTTTTCTGGGATACAAGTAATACCTTCCCAGATAATAAGCTTGCCCGTCAGTAGTAACAAAAAGTATTTTTGAATATAAATTGGTTTTATTCTCAATTAGTTTGAATAATTGATGGTAATCACCAAAAATTTTTACCCTTTTTTGATCATCCGAAAGATTTATCCACCTTAATTCTTCTGTCAAAATCTTTGAGAAATTATATATTGTTCTGAAAAATGAGATAGAAAACCATATAACTATTAAAAATAGGAATAATAATTTTGCAATTTTTATCATAATTACTTATCAACTTTCTCTATGCTATATAAATTATAGGAAAACACTTCTTGTTGATTTACAGGTAAAGATGTGATTTTTATATTTTTACCAAAGCTGTACACTTTTTTGCCTTTTCCGTTTATCCAAAAGTTAGATTCGCTATCAAATAAAATTAATGTTTCAATATTGTCAGGCACTGTAAATTTTTGTTGATCAGAATAATACATTTCAGAATTCCAATTTCTTGATATTCTTATTATTTTTTCAAATTTTTTTTCTTTTGTAAACAAACCGTCAATTTCATACACAAGATACTCCGAAAAATGATACATTATTGGACGCCATAAGGTTGGAGTGATTATTATAAGAGTAGTTTTTGGGTTAAATTTTTCTTTTATAAAATTAACTTTTGTACTTAAAATGAGATCATTTTTCCTAATATCAGAGTAATGAAAAGATGTTGGCCTATAGGGTTTTGAGTAATCTTTATCCCAATTCCTAAAAAATATAAATAAATTAAGTAAAATTATTAATAATACTCCAGAGTTTAATGTATTTTTTTTCTTTAATACCGACCACACCGCAAAAGAGATTAATATAGTCAAAGCCGACAGATACTCCATCTGATATCCGGCATGGTCTGTTCTTATAAATAAATTAAATAAAAAACTTGGTAAAAACCAAAGCATGAAAAAAATTATTTGCTTTTTCCTCTTTGACAATAATTTGAAATTATTATTCTTAAGTATATTTATCAGTTTGTAAGGATAATATAAAATAAAAATACCCGCTACTCCAAAACTTAACCAGAATCCTTTAAGCATCAATTCAGAAAATTCGAACAAATTCTGGAAAGAAAATGGAAGAATAGCTCCCTTAGCAAAATTATTTGATACTTTTATGTAGTTATCCAAACCCCCAACAATCTTAAGATAAGGCAGGAACCAGATTAGGAAAAAAGCTATTGATCCAGCAATTGCAAAGAAACGTTGTTTACCAGGCAAAAAAATTATTCCTGCTAAAAACATGGGCAAAACAAACATTAATTCCTGAGGACGGATTCCAACAATAATGGAAAATGCCAAGCCCAATACTAATCCTAACTGTTTTTTTTTGAAAATAATAAGATATAGAATTGACATTAAGATTGTAATTACCACCGGAGTTATTCCGTATGCATAAGTAGTTAATCCAAAATAATAAAACGTGGATCCTGAAAGAAATATAGAAGCGGCAATTATTCCAGTTATTTTGTTAAAAATTAATCGGCCAGACCAGTAAAAAACAGATGCTCCGATTCCGCTGAACAACACACTAACAAACAAAAGCGCCTTATGCGGATCATGAGTAAAAAAATAAAATAATCTTCCCATTGCAATATAGAGAGGATAACCGGGAGGAGCCGGAGTTTCCTGGATTAAAGAATACCTTACAACAGCTATACTGTATTGAGGACCGTCCCAATGTGACTGCATTTTTTCAATAAGAGGAAACCTCAATGCAATACCAATTATAAAAAATAAAATAATAAGACAATAATTTTTCCTGATCACTCCTTAAATCTTTGCTATAATTAGCCAACTATACAAGTAAAATTATACCACTAGCAAATGAATTTTATAATATTAGCCAAAAGTAGTTTGTTGGCTCATATTTGCGCTGGAAGAATATTACTGGTAAAATATTTTTTATGAAATCTCACCCTTTGTCTAATGTCACTGTTCTTATTCCTGCCGTAAATGAAGAAAAAACTATTGAAAAGATGGTCAAAGACTGTATTAAAATAAAAAAATACAATATAAATATACTTGTCATTATAGACAGTAAAACCACGGATCAAACAAGAAAGATAGCAGAAAAATCAGGCGCAAAGGTTGTACACGTTGGTAAAGGAATGGGCAAAGGCAACGCTGTAAAGCTCTCTATTCCTCATATAAAAGGAGACTATGTCGTGCAAATCGATGCAGATTATCAGTTTATTCCTTCAGAAATTCCAAGACTCATTGATCCGTTAACCAAGGGACATGATGTTACACTCGGTACACGGTACCAAAAAGGCTCAAGCGTCGAACCCGGTTCTGTTTCTTTCCTAAAACTTTTAGGGAGTTTTTTTCTTTCGGGAGCAACGTCTGCTGTTACCAAACAAAGAATAACAGACGTCATGGCTGGATTTAAGGGATTCAAAACCCCGGTACTAAAAGAAATAAAACCGGAAGAGAATCACTTTGGATATGAAGCGGAACTTGTAATTAAAGCTGTGAAGAAAAAATATAAAGTGTTAAACGTACCGATTACTTATAAAAAACGTTCATCTGGTTCATCAAATGTTAATTCAATAAAACATGGAATTTTGGTCTTGATCACAATCTTAAAAACCGGCCTAAAAAATTAAGACCCGTATCTACTTCTTACTGCATATAGGTACCATCTTAAATAATGAGGCAACCACTGGATAAATTTGAACTTGGATTTTCCGCTTTTTCTCTCCTCCCAAACTGTTGGTATCTCACCTATTCTATATCCTAAAAAATAAGATTTGACCGCCAGTTCCAAAGGCAGTTCAAACCCTCCAACGCTTTGAATTTCTATTTTTTTTAATATATTTTTCCTGAAACATTTAAAAGCATTAGTTGAGTCCCTTGTAGGAATGCCAGTTAATATATTCAAGGTTAGACATCCTAAGTAAGAGATTAATGCCTTCATAAAAGGTCCCCCTTTTCTTGCTCCGCTCTTGCTGTATCTTGATGCACAAACCATATCTAACCCTTGATCGATTTTTTTAACCATTTTATCTATTACCTTCGGGTCATCAGATAAGTCTGCCATCATTGTAACTATAATTTCTGATTTTGCATGGTTAAATCCGGTTTTTAAAGCATTTACTATCCCTTTTCCATAATCATTTTTTAGCAAATAAATATTAGGAAACTTTTTCTTTAATTTTTTTACGATATATATTGACGGATCATTGTCTTCGTCATAAACAAAAAAAAGACGGTGCGGGGTTTTAACATTTTTGTCTATCTGAATGACTACCTTCTCAACATTATCCTCTTCATGATGTATTGGCAAAATAATGTCAGCTCTACTTTTCATTCTTATCAAGATAATTCAATTTATAAATAATTTTATCAGTTTTAAAAACATTCCAAACATCACACACCAGACAATTTTTCTTAACCAATTTTTTTACCATCTTCATGTCTAATGATTTATATTGCTTGTGAGCAGTTGCAACAAATATAAGATCTGCTCCTTCTATTGCCTGATAGACATCTCTAACAACCTCCTGATTGACATAAGTTTTAACGTAAGGATCATGCAGTACAACTTTTGATCTCTCGCGCAACAAAGCCTTTCTGACTTTAAAACTTAACGATTCTCTGATATCATCTATCCCGCTTTTAAATGCCAAACCCAATATTATTGTTTTCTTTCCTTCCAGTTTCATTCTTTCTCTTATTTTTTTAATTAAAAATATTGGGATGGACTCATTAATTTTCCAGCTTGTTGAAATAAGGTCTGTGTATGGAAGATCTGAGATCAGGAAAAATCCGTCTTTAAAAAGGCATGGACCGGCTGTCATTCCGGGTAAACTGATGCCACCGCGTTTGTATTTGTAATTAACCATATTGACAATGTTATAAATATCTCTATTATAATTGGCCGCCAGTAACATAAATTCATTTCCTACAGCAAAATTAATATATCTATACATATTGGTAAATAATTTAGCAAGTTCCGCTGAGACGGCGTCGGTAACTACTGTTTCAACTCCAATTTTTTGAAACAAGAGATTTGCTTTTTTGGAACTTGCGCTATCAATGCCACCTATAATTTGCGGGATAGATTTAATTTCTTCTAAGGCTTTTCCTTCTGAAATTCTCTCCGGACAAAAAGCCAGGAAAAAGTTTTTTCCCACTTTTAAACCATTAAAATCGTCTATCAATGATTTTACATAACTGGTAGTACGGGGAGATACTGTGCTTCTTAGAATTAATGTTTGCCCAGGCCTAAAATATGGTTTACTGTTTTCAATTGCCGCATTAATTTGATCGTAAACAGGATTCATGTTTTCATCAACAGGGGTTCCTAAAGTTAAAATAATATAGTGACTGTTTTTTATGCATGAATAATCAGTAGTAGCAAAGAATTTTTTATTAATAATTTTTTTTAACAAGATTTCTCCCCCTTCTTCCATAAAGGGCATCGTTCCTCTGTTAATCGCTTCTATTTTGTCAAGGTTCCGTCCAATACCAAAGACCTTAAATCCTTCATTTGCAAAGGATAGAGCCATGGGAAGCCCAACTCTTCCTATTCCTATTACTGTAATTATTTCCTTTCTAATCATTTGAGTTACTCTTTAACCAATTTATTGTCTCAATTAACCCATCATTTAATTTTATTTTAGATCTCCACCCGATTAATGTTTGAGTTTTTGACACATCAGGCATTCTAACTTTTACGTCATACTTAAATCCCTCAACATATCTTATTGTAAGCGGCCTTTTTACTCCCATCATTTTCCAGATTAATCTTGCAAGATCCACCATCTTAATTGGAGTAGGATCTGCAATGTTAAAATCATCATTAATAGCTTTTCTGCTTTCCATTACTGCAATAATCCCATCTGCTAAATCGCTGACATGGGTAAAACACCTGATTTGATTTCCGTCCCCTAAAAGTTTCAGAGGATATTGTTTCGTTAAAATCTTATTAACAATATCTGGAATTACATGAGCATCCCCTACCTCTTTTCCCAGATATTCATTTATTCCATAAGCATTAAATGGTCTGCAAATGCTGTAAGGAAGCTTGTACTGCTCCCAAAACGCCCTGCAATAATATTCCCCTGTAAGCTTTGAGAAACCATACGCGCTTGACGGAGGAGGCATTTTGCCTATATCGCTTTCTTTACTAGGAAAACTTGAAGCTGATTCAAAAACCATTGAGGAAGATACAAAAATCATCCGTTTAAGATTATTTTTTGCCGCAGACTCAAAAGTGGAAGAGTATATTTTGTTATTTTCAGAAATAATTTCCCCTGGAACTTTATGAAAATAGCCTATACCTCCAATTTTTGCGGCCAGATTAATACAAACGTCAATTTTTTTGAATAATTTATTAGTTGATTTAGAATCTGTTAAATCCGCATTTAGAAATTGATAGTTTCCTTTTTTTTCTTTTGGAATAAACTCTTCTTTTTGATGAAATTTAGATTTACTCAAATTATCTGCTACTATAACCTCGTATCCTTTTTTAAGAAGTTTTTTTACAATCTCTTTGCCAATAAATCCTGCTCCCCCTGTTACAATAACTCTTGTCATAGGTAAGATTTTAACATAAAAAAATCTTAATAAACAATAACCTTATGTGGCACGAATTTTTTATTTTGTTTAGATTTATATCTAAATAATTATTGATTATTATAAATTAAGCAATATACTACCACTTGATTATCAATCAAATCACACTGTTTATATTTCTGGCCTATATATTTTAATACCTCCGGCAACCTTGTACGATTATTTATTCCATCTACAGCCCAAACTTTCCTATCCTCAATTATATATTTTGGTTTCTTATTGTTTAAATCGCTCAGCAGTTCCAATCTTTTTTCTAAAGTGTTAGCCAAAAACGGCAAATCATACCTGGTTGGATTAACCCTGTCCAGAAAAAAATACATCATCGGCTCATCATTTAAAAAGAAGACGTAATCTTTTTTGGTGGTATTCTTTAGAATATAGTCTTGAATGTCTTTTATATATTTTTTTTGAGATGAAGATATAAGAACCGATCCCACCCTATCAGGGTTATTTTTTACTGCCAAAGCTGCACGAGGTATCTTGATAATTTCTTTTATCTGTGGCCTGTTTATCAATACCAATCTTAACAAAAAAAATGCTGAAGCGGATAACAAAAGCATAGATGTTGCTTTTTCCGTAAGATTTTTAGCACCGGTCAATTTGTTATATAATCTGTCGGCAAAATATCCGAGTAAAATCAGCATTGGTGATAAAGTATAATAAAAATGACCAATCCCACTTCTGCTTAACAAAATCATGTAAAGAAAAAATCCAAATAACCAAACGATGAACAGTTTTCCGTCCATTTTATTGTTTAATTTTAAGACAAGTCTAACAATAAAATACATTAGCGCAGATATATAAAATAATATCTCCCAATATAAAAGCGCATCCTTAGAAAATATATATTTAATTTCTAAAATAAAACTTTTACAACCAAAACATAATGGACTTGGGAAATTTTGTCCGTTTGGAACATTAATACCTGAAAAAGACGTAATAACATTCAAAGTAACTTGGAAATATTCGCTTAACCATTTTTCGTATCCTGCCCAAAGTATAAAAGGCACAAATACCAAAGAAAAACCCAGAACAGAAAAAATAAGGTTAAAAATCAAAATTCTTAAATTTTTATTAAAAATCAATTTGTACAAAATTAAAAAAATAAAAACTAAAAACGTAAATATTCCTATATCCTGACTCACAAGAAATGAAAACGCGATAAATGATCCTCCAAAAAAAAACCATAACTTGCTTGCCTTTTCTACCGCTCTTATTAAACAATAAATGACTATTAGTCCCATGGCTTGCCTGAAATGCATGATCGGAAGAATAATTAACAGAGTTATAATTATAAAAGTTATTACCTTAGATAAATTCAGTCTCTGTAATATTAAATAACAAACAACAATTCCTAAAGTGCTTCCTAGCGCAAGATAGGATCTGATAATAAATGCCGACGGAGTAAATATTTTGAAAACTAGATATAATGGATAAACATACAGTGGACCATAAGTCAGATATATATCCTTAAAAAGGTACTTTCCATGAGACATATGATTAACCCAAGCCCCGAATTGTCCCTCATCAATAAGATTAATATTTCCTAAAAACGGACTGCTTGTATAAGTAGGTCCAATCAGAAAAGCTACCAATATTATAAGTAAACTAATCAATAATGATTTTTTATTTTTTTCCATAACCAAAAAATCCAAATAAAAACAGAGACGTTAACAACAAATATAAAGCCTGCAAAAAAATACAGGAAATCTTTCTGTTTTGGATAAGCATGAACCGTAAACCAGTTAATAGCTGTCGTAGTAGGAGTTTCAAAGTTTATTGGAACCAAAATAGATATAGTCAAAAATATAAATGAAGCAGTTAGAATTCCTATTGATATAATAATTGCATGCTGATACCACTTATAACTATGCTTAACTGAATTTGTCCACTGATTATATTTTGTCTCAAAATTCTTCCACCAGTTTTGCTTTCTTTCAAATCTTAAAAGCAATATCAGGATCAATGAGAAAGAAGCCACTGATAAAATCAGTCCCAGCAAAAAAGAAAAGGGTGAATATTTTATCTGTACCAGATGTCTGCCTTTTGGAACGTTAACGTACACAAAAGGCTTAGAGTTTACTAGATCTGTTTTTTTACCGTCTATTGATGCTACCCAACCGGGATAGTACGGTATTTTTATTTCTATTTGCTGGTTTTTTTGAGAAAATATCTCAAATTGTACTAATTCTGGATATTTTGAAATGAGATTATATTTGTCCGTAGTTGTTATAAAGTTAAAATTTGGAACTTCAAAAATGTACACATTTTTCTCCGACCATATTTTTCTGTAAATTGAATTTTTGTCGTCAAATAGCAATTCCAGATATGCCTTACCGTTTTTACCTCCCAAAAAGGCAATATTGTTATTCATGGAAAAATCAGATTGATTAAAACTCAGAACATATTCTTTTCCTGGAATAAAATTAATCGAGTTTACAGGAATTGTATAATACATGTAGTTTCTGATCTGCTCGCATGGAAATTTACTGCTATAAATCAAAGAATTTTCAAACTTTTGGTAAATATTAATATCTAAACGGCAATGATTTATTCTGTTAAAATTTGCTGTCAAAATCCTTATTTCTTTTAAGTGTGGGTGTTGCGGAACAATAACTGTTTCAAGACGTTTAACACCAGCAATGTTTATAATTTTTTCTTTCTCTGGTTGGATAATTTCTCTATTAAGATTTATATCGTGGTCTGAAATAACATATTTTATTCCAAACTTTTGAAGAGCTGGAAGAGTTATAGAATCAGGATTTGCCCATTGATTCTTAACAGGAAAATATTTATCAAAATTTTTTTTATACCCGGAAATTTCTAAAGCATCATAATTTTGGGCGTTTGATATTCCATAAATCATGTTAACATCCGGTGGCAAAGAGGGATTTCCTACCTCAAGAATCAAACCAGTCGGTAATCTTTTCAATTGCTGGGTTAGTTCAGTGTCAGGATAATAATATTTTTCAGAAACTACGGGATTGTAATTCCAGAAAAGAAATATTGTTTGTGCAGAGACTAATATAAATAAAACAAAAATAAAAACTGTTTTTGTCACCCTTTTTTTTAAATACATCAGTAAAATCCATAAGTACATTATTGACAAGATCAAAATAAACGACAGATGCCCGGCTAAAAAGTAAGCAAAAGATTCGATCGTTCCCCTTAAGTTTAAATATTTTATTAGTATTCCTGGAACAATTATACCCAAAATAAATAAAATTATTATTAAAAATATCGCAGTATAGTTTGCTATTTTAATTTGCTTATTATTTATACTTACCTTTAAATTCTTCAATTTGTCTATCGTTACAATGAATACAACGGATAATCCAAAAGCCGCAAAACCTACCAATCTATGGTTAGCGCTAAAATTTAGTACTGGAAGATCATTTATAAGAGAAAACGGCCAAATCCTATATGCTAGTAAATATGATCCAGCAATTATTAACGTCCATGTCTTAACAATATTATCTTTTCTAAACTTAACCAAACCTGCTAAGGCAGTTAAGAATACAATTGTTCCCACATATCCTCCAATCGTCTCCTGAAAATTAGTAAAAACTTCAAAAGGCTTATAAAATTTAAGATGCGGAGCACCCAGTAAAAATGGGAATAAATTAAGAATAAAGCTTTTAAGTGGCAAAAAATAAAAATGCTCTGATCCTGACCGTTGCGAAAGAGCGAAACTATTTAAAAGGTATTCTAAAAAGGGAATAAGCTGTACCGCTCCCAAAACAAATCCCAATCCGCAACTTATAATAATTTTTAGGATTTTGACATTTTCATTATTGAATCTTAATAAGATATAAATTCCGTGAACAAGCGCAATCTGAAAAAGAGTTTCGGGGTGCCCTCCTAAAATAACTAAAAAATATGATACCGCCAGTAAAATTAGCCATCTGTGAAGATTCTTGCTTTTTGATTCTTTAATTTTTTCTGTCAAATAAAGTATTGCAGGAAGTAGAATGAATACGTTGGTCTGTGGCCAAAATAACCAAACTATTGGAAAAGCGCTAAATGTTGCTACAAAAGATCCAGCAAAAGAAGCAAACCTGGAACATTTCAAAGACTTAAAATATAAATAAGAAAATATAAATAAAATGTAAAGTTTGGTAAAAGAGATAAAATACAAACTTATTTTTGGAGAAAAAATATAATAAAAAAAATTCAAGGGATACAAAACTGCAGTTTGAGGATTGGCAAAGAAGGGAGATCCGTTACCGTTTTTATCATTCCATAATGGAAATTCACCTTTTAATATCCTTTGCTTTGCGTAGCTCCTCCATGGTTCAAACTGAAACACTGGATCTGCAATAAGCGAATTTTTTGGCTTAACCCATTCATTTTGGCTAAAACTTGGTAAGTTATTTAAGATATCAGAAGGAAAAAGATATCCCGGAAGTATGTAAGAAATAACAGAAATTAAGATTATCCCTAAAAAAAACAACTTTATTTCTAATTTAATCTTTGACAACATAAACATATTTATTCTGATATATTATTTTTGATTTTTTAGGAATCTCGTTTTTTTCCTGGTATATAGTGTATCTTTTACCGGATTTGTTAACAACTTTTCCGCCTTTCCAAAGAACCAGGTATTTATAATTATCAACACTAGTCTGGAATTTGGAAATATACCCTCCTGGTAGAATTTGGATACTATCACTTCCTGCGTCCCCAACTATAAAATCCGCGGTACCATTTAAAAAGGTCATATCAAAACCAAAGCTATAGTTATTGGGTGGCATTGTATTTCTGGCATTTTTAGTCATTAAAAAATACTCATTTCCAATTGTAAAAAGGCCGTTGAAAATTACTATTGAAAAAAAAACAGGCAGCAACAATTGTTTATTTTTAAAAAAAGAGTAAAATGAAAAACCGATAATTAAAGACAAAGAAGAAAAAATCAAAGGAAAATAAGCAGTTCCCGGTGCTGCGTGAATAAAAAATCCCAGTAGAGAAATTAAAATCCACGAAAGTAAAATTATTATCCCAGGGGAGTCTTTCTTATCAAGAAGGTAAATTTTCTTTTTCCATAAAACATAAATAACTAATAAAATTATAAATACAACAACCAGTCTGGAAGCTGGAAAAATAAAAGCGCTGATCTGATCCCAAATTCTTACCAATGCATCAGGCGCCTGTGCTGTTGTAGAGTTTCCCGAAACTGTCAACCCAAAAAATAAACGAACCCTATTAAAAACCCATAATATAAAACCGAAAGTCTGTTTAAATCCATTACGAAGATCATAAATAATAAAAGGTGAAATTCCCAGAAAAAAAGCGCCGGCAGATTTTATAATTTCATTTTTTTTAAAAACTGGTTTATATATTGAAAACAACAAACCAAGAAGAAAAAATAACACACCGTTTGATAATTCAAGTAAGAATAATAAACCAAGAAAGAAAAACATAAGAAATAGGAATTGCTTTTCTCCTTTTAGGACCTTATAAAGAAAAAAGAGGAAAATACATGAAAAAAATGGAATAGAAGCTGTATGGTACGGCATTCTTTCATTAACAATTACAAGAGGCGATGTAGCAAAAAATAAACTTGCAAGCAATCCGACGTATTTATTAAACATTGATTTACCTATAAAATATACAAAAAATGTTGAAATAACTCCAAGTGTTCCGTACCAAACTGCAGGAGCAACAGGATTGAAGTTTCCTAATATAAACGAAATTCCAATCATGTAAATTGAAAGCGGTCCTTGATGAAGCCAAACAACAGACGAAGGAATACCAACAAGTGGAATTTTGCCGGTCAAAAGCATATCCCGCGCTGCCAAAAAATCCCTGCCAAAATCGCCGAAAAACATCATAAGTGTATTTATTTTGTATAGATTAAGAAAGGCAGAAACTGCCAGAATAATTAAAAGCGTAATTACCGAAGGATTTATTAATCTCATGATAAATTCTGCTATCAATGATGGAATCAAGCCCTGATGTTTTCTGATAAATTTGAATCTGCTTTCTTCAAACAATCTTTTAATTTTTTCCTTATCTTTACTGCTTTTTCCTATATAATGATACACTTTTGCATCCGGAAAATATAATACTTTAAATCCTGCTTTTTTAATACTCAAACAAAAATCCGCTTCTTCAAAATACATAAAGAATCTCTCGTCAAAACCTTCTACTTTATCAAAGGCTGATTTTCTGACAAGCATGCACGCTCCGCCTACAACATCTACTTCCTGTTCCATATCTCTACTCAAATTTCGCAGATAATATTTATTTGAAAATAAATTGTTAGGAAATATTTTATTAAAGAAAGAGAGAGCAAAAACTGCATGAGGCAAAAAGGGAAAACTGTTGATACTTTGAAGTACCTTCATATTCCTATCTTGCAGCTGAGGACCAATTATTCCTATTGCTGGAGTTTTATCCATTTTTTCAACAAGTGAGTTTATTGATCCTTCTGTAAAACTGGTATCTGGATTAACCAGAAGAAGATATTTTCCTTTTGCCGTTTTTACGCCTATATTTATTGCCCTACCGTATCCCAAGTTTTCATTATTATGAATTATTTTTGTTTTTTTATCTGAAATCCTGCTTTCGGACACTTTTTTTATTTCCAAGAAATTTGGAATTGGTTTTGGAGAAGCATTATCAACTATGATTATTTCGTATGGTATGTCGCCAATCCCCCTTTTAATTGAATCCAGGGATTTTTTGATATAATCAGGCGTACTATAATATACGTATATTATTGAAACAATCGGTTTCATATTTATTTATCAGTTAATTTCAAAAGTATATCATGGATTTTTTTTGCCCTATATTCCCATGTCCAATTCTTTAATATATATTTTCTGGCGTTTTCTCCTAATTTAGCTGCCACCTTTGGCCTGTTCAACAGACTCTCAATTTTACGGGCCAATATACCGGGATCTCTTTTTGTTAATAAACCTGTTTTTCTGTTTACTACCGACTCCGTATAACCTCCTTCATCAACCGCAATAACAGGTGTGCCACAGGACATTGCTTCCAAAGGAATTAAACCAAATGGTTCATTATGCGCAAGACAAACAACTATTTTTGACCTTCTATATAAATCTACCAATATATAATCATCGCAAATCCACTCTTTTTCTATCAATATTTCCTTAATTTTAGGCTTAAACGACAGGAATTTTAATGATTCCATAAGAAGCAACCGACCATCCACTGGTTCATTGGAACCTATGTATAAAATGTCTATATTTTTTTTAATACGTCTATTCGGGCTAAAAAGTTGCGGGTCAACGCCAAGATAACAAACCACACTTTCTTTATTGTAAGTCTTCTTAAGGCTTTTTTTTGTGTACTTTGAGTTAGAAATAATTTTATCAGCCCTTTTTATATTCTCGCGGTCTATAAGTTTTCTAAAATAACGGTTAATTTTTTCGTAGAGATATCGTGCCGGATCCAATTCTTTTGGGATATTAAATATTTTCTCGTATATCATTCGATAATGAGGATCATGACAGTAAAATATCTTTATTTTGTTTGGGAACCTTAACAAAAAAGGTGATTCTGTAAATTTAGAGGCATGAACAAATATTATATCGTAATTTTTATTTCTTATTTCGGAAGAAATCTTTCTATGAAGAAAATAGAGCTTAATAAGTTCCAGTGTGTCTTTATACAATCTTATTTTCCAGTTATGCCCAGGCCAAATTTTAGGAATGAATTCATAAAAAAAAGTATTGTTGAAATATTTTTTTTCTTCTTTGTTCTGATAATTATCTACAATATAAAGATCAACAACATCGTCTCTTTTTATCACTCTTCCGATTTCATTAACTGCGCGCCTTGCGCCACCTGGCGGCAACTCATGGAAAAAAGCAATCCTTTTCATTGAATTTATTGAAATTATATCATTTACGGTTATGTTCCCAAAATGTTTTAGGTTGCAAAATTAGGAGATAGGAATTATATCAATAGCATTTTTTAATTCGAAGAGTATAATAAAGTAATGAAAAAGATAAAGTACGTTGAGCCATCAATTTATAATAAAGATTTCTTTTTAAATTGTTGCCTCGGATCGGATGAGTTTAAAAAAAGTAAAGGGAAAAAACTTCACCCCAAGGTTTTAGAACTAATAAGTAAAATAAAAATTGATAAAAATTCTAAAATTCTGGATATCGGATGCGGGAGAGGAGATATAACACTTTTTCTTGCTAAAAACGCAATTGAATGCATAGGAACAGATTATTCAAAAGATGCTATTGATATTGCAAAATGTATCAAAAAAAATTATCCACGCAAAATACAAAAAAAAGTCTTATTTAAAGTAATGAATGCTAAAAAAATCAGTTACCCAAATTCCTACTTTGACATAGTTGTATGTATAGATGTTTTTGAACATCTATATAAAGAAGAGCTTGAGATAGCAATGAGTGAAATATCCCGGGTTTTAAAAAAGGACGGTACTTTGTTTGCCAGAACTGTCACAAATAAAATTCTTTATGATTTTACGTATAAATTCTATATGTACCCCATGAACAAATTGCTGACTTGGATTGATAAAAAAATTAAAAATACTACATATGATTCTTTTCCAAAAGAGCCGCGCATTCCTGAAGAAAAAATTCAGCACGTCAATGAACCAACATATTATTATCTGAAAGATTTGTTTAGAAGATATAACTTTAACGGAGCAATAGAGATAGAAATAGGATATCTTAAAAAAATAAAAAACATAAAAACCGTGATTTATAACTTTATGATTACCCTATATCCTCTATCTAAACTTTTTCCCTTAAACTTACTGTTCGGTTGGGCTTTTATTTGTAAAATGAAGAATAATAAACCTGAAAACTAAGCAGAATATAATCTTATATTTTCTCTAAAATACAAAAATGTCCTGCAAATTTATAAGGATAATAAACCTTATAACTTTCAGCACGTTTTTTCATAAATTCATCTACAGCAGTTTTTGGCCCTGATGTAAAAAAACCGTAATCATCAATTACAATGTGTCCTTTTTTGTTTATATTTTTATCCAGAAAATCTAATGCAATCTTAGTCGGATCATACAGATCAAAATCTATATATGCAAAACAAATACCATCTTTAATTTTTACATCCGAAACAGTATCGCTTATAAAACCGGCAATAATTTTAGCTTTTGATTTTGGAAATGATATATTTTTCAATCGAAAATCAACATCTTGTTGAGAATAATTCATTGACCCCTCATATTTACTAATCGAGCCTAATTTGGAAATATCATTAATTAATATATCTTTTTTTCCGGGCCTGGAAAGTCCTTTGAAAGAATCAAATAGCCAAAGATTTTTCTTTACGTTTATTATCTCGTTTGCAAGTAGCGCAGAAGTAGTTCCGTTTGCAATACCAAATTCACAAACATCTCCTTTTACCTTTATAGATTTATTCAAATACATAAGAATATAAAATGCCTCACTTATTTGTGTTCCGTTCAGCTCCATCATTAGCTTTATCCTTCTTTTAGAACGTTTTAATCTAAATTCACTCATTACTTCACAGAAGAAAATCTGCATCTCTTCAATTAATGCTTGATATTTTGTTGATAAAAATATTTTCTCGTGTTTTCTAACTATTTCAAGTCCAAATTTATCTAAAAATATATTTATTATTTTTTTTAGTCTCTTTTTCATGATCGGATTTTTCATTATATTATAAAACTATCCGTTCAACACAATAAAGCACATTTATTTTACTGATGGAATTAATTTTTAAGAACTTTAATTGTGTAGAATATAAAAAAGGGCGTGGAAATCAATGAAGCAAAAACTACTGATATACCCACTCCTGTCAGACCAAATTTATATACAAGCGGAATAATAGAAAAAGCCAGTACAAGAACACTCGTTAATAAAACAAGTGTTACGTATTCCTGCTTTTTTACTGACAAAAATAAAGATGCAGAATAACCTGAAATTCCCCTGACTACCCCTGCAACTGTCAGAATTTGAAACACCCTCAAAGACCCAAGCCACTTATCTCCAAGAATAATCATAATTATTTCCTTTGAAAAAAGGGTAAATACTAATCCAATAAACAATATAATAACCATAACCACACCACCACTTTTAAGAAACGCTTTCTGAAGCCTATCTTTATCCCCGGATATTTTTACAAATACCGGAAACGTTACTTTTGCAACCACATCTGAGATTTCAGATATCGGTATCATGGAAATCTTGTAGGCCGTTTGATAAAGTCCAAGAGATGCCGTTCCCAGAATTCTTCCGACTACCATATTGTCCACGTTGCAAAAAAGGTAATTTAAAAGTCCAGCCAAAGTAATCCATTTTCCGCGATGAACAATATATTTTGCAAGATCCTTCTTGAAACGAAGCAACGGAGTTGGTTTGACTATATAAAAAGACAGCGCTACTTCAATAATAGCTCCTGCTATCATTCCCCAAATAATGCTTGATACATTTCTTGTATAAAAAGAAAGGGTTATAGAAATTGCAAAGTCTATTAAAAATATTACTGATCTGTAATAGAACTCTTTATTAAACTGAAGGTCTTTTTGAAATCGAACAACAGACGGGTTTATAAACCCTCTGATTATAGGTACTATACTTATCAAAACTATTAAACTATAAGATCTGGACGAATTAAAAAAGGCAGAAATCAGAGGCGCAGACATAAATATAAGAGATGCAATAATAAAACCTCTTAGGATTGAGATAATCCATGCTGTATCTATAAATTTATCAATATCGTCTTTTTCCTGAACCAAAAATACATTTATTCCCGTCTCGGTAACTATTTCTATGAGCGACAAAACAAGGGTAGAGATCCCAAGAATTCCAAATTCCAACGGGCCGAACATTCTTGCAAGAATGGCCGTCTTAACAAATGCAAAAACTCTGGTAAAAATTCTAAGTCCTGTGGACCAAGAAAAACCTTTTAATGCATCTTTTGTATAACCCATAGAAACTATAATAATAATTATATATTGAAACGCTTGATTAAACCAGCCAAAGTACCAAGCAGGACTGCTATATCTGATGTTATTTGAATAAGCGGAAGATAAAAAAAAGCTCTCAAGTTTTTTACATATATATAATTTTTTATTATTGCCCAAATAAAGTACATAAGTATTAGAAAAAATACAGCAGCAAACAAAAAAAGAGATTTAAAGAATAGAACACTAGCTAACAATACTAAGCCTGTTAGGTATCTTAAAAAAATAAGTATTACTTTAAACCGAAATATTCTTGCTTCTGCATCGCCATAAGCAAAACGGAAAAACATATTAAAAGCCTTTTTAAGAGTTCTTCGAGGAATCCAGTTAACAATAGCATCTTTCGTAAAAACTATTTTTACATTTATTATTTTTAAACGTTTTGCAAAAGCATAGTCTTCATTGTGAGATAATCTCTCATCAAATCCACCGATTTTTTTCCAAATAGATTTTTTAAATGCCATAGAACGTGTCGCCGGCAGAAAGGTATCTGAATTAACTCTATCAGGCATTACCAAAACATATGGAATCAAACATTTTTGAAAAACAGTTTCTGCTTCTCCTTTGTAGTACCCTGCAACAACATCTACTTTTTTATCCCTAAAAGGCTTAATTATATTCTTAAACCAATCATTATCTAAAATACACCCCGCATCAGAACAAACAATAATATCTCCTGCTGCGTTCTTAATTGCCTCATTCCTACCAACTGACCTATTTCCTTTTTTTATTATTAATTTAATGTTGGTAATTAAATTTGCTGTTTTTTTACTGGATAACTGAGATTTTTGGCCTGAGAAGTTGGAAATTGCTGATAAAGTATCATCAGTTGATCCTCCGTCAACAATTATCATCTCTTTAACTTGTTTGGATTGATATGCTACTGAATTGAGAAATTGTATTATTGTTTTCCCTTCGTTCAAAACGGTAATAATAAGCGAAGCCGTCATTTCATTTTTTCTGGACATAGATATCAATTTACATTATACATCAATAACATGTTATTGACTCTGAATTTATTCGGCATTAAAATAGGCATAATAAATTTATTTAAGCCAGGAGGAGAAAAATTATAGATACGGGACAGGAAACTCTTCCTGGCGCAAGAATTCTTTTTAGTCAGATATCAACAATATTTATGAGATACTGTCCAATTTGCAGTCATAAAGAAAATAAGCATCTCTACACACAAAAATTTGCTAATAATATTGACCATAAAATAGTCTGCTGCAATAATTGTGGGTTTGTTTTTGTTTCTAATACATTGAATGAAAATTACTACAATAAATATTACAAACAAGAATCAAAATATGAAGACAAACGTGACCATATACTTCACCAAAAATATTTTCGAATCATAAATACATTTTTCAAGAACAAAGATAATAGACTAAATTTGAGAATTCTTGATGTTGGATGTGCAATAGGACATTTACTTAGCATATTTAATAAAAAGGGGTATGTAAATTTACTTGGAATAGACCCATCTGCAAACTGCAAGGAAATTGCGCATAAAAAATTTAATATTAACGTAAATACTGCAAATTTGCTTTCTTTTAAATCAAAGTTTAAATATGATCTTGTAATACTTGCTGCAATACTTGAACATTTACCTGAGTTAAATAAATCTATAGATAAAATTACGAACCTTTTATCAGACGATGGATACTTATTTATAAGCATACCTGACACATCGTATTTTTATGCCAACTTTGAAGAGCCTTATGGAGAATTTTCCATAGAACATATTAATTTCTTTTCGGCAAAATACCTTTTTTTACTTTTAAATAATTATATATGTTGCTATCTTGAAAGTGATAATAATATCATATACTCGATATGGAAAAAGGGCAATAATCTTGAAAAGTCTATTGTTAAATATATTTCTATTTCAAACAATAAGCTGAAGAAAATCAACAATGTTATTAATAAATTACCTAATAAATTAATCGTTTGGGGTGCAGGATCTCTAACACTAAGACTGCTAGAAACAACAGGATTAAATTCTAAAGTATATAAATTGGTTGACAGCAATAAGAATCTAATTGGCAAAAAAATAAATGGCATAGAAGTGATATCACCAAATGACATAAATATATTTTCCGAACCAATATTAATTTCTTCATTTAGATTTAAAGATGAGATAATTAAACAAATAAAACTGCAAAATTTCAAAAACAAGGTAATTATATTGAAAAAAAATCAATATTAAACTCGAGATGATAGTCATGATAAAAAGCACTAATTTTTGTCAGGTTTTATTAAATTATAAATTTTATGCATTATTTATGCTGAAATACTATTTATCAAAAATTGCATCCGCCTTTTTATAAAACTCATCAAATTCTATCAAAAATTCTTAAAATGTCAGGGTATAAAACTATAATTAAAAAATATAAATACAATAATTATGAATCGTATTTGTTGTTTGCACACAAGCAATAAATCATTGAGGCTATAATTCCTTGCTTTCAACGAATAACAAACTTTAAACATTTATATAATTAAATAAACAAAAGCTATGAAGAAATGAAAAGTTAAATAAAAGATATATTGCTTTATGTTAAAACTTTTTTGCTTGAAGTTCCTCTTAATTTTTTTTTAGTTTTATCATTATATTTTAGTAACGTTGGTGCTATACCTCTCTCGTAAATGTAGTTTTTAAGTCCCTCATTATATGCATAAGGACTATCAATCATATCTATAAATATTGGAGAATCTTTTTTACATGAAATAATCATAATCTCTCCTGACATTAATTCTCTACATGAGATTTGACCTTTTAAAAGCGGAACGGCAAGAAAAACATCTTTATCAGAGATAACTTCACCTTTCTCAAGATCTCTTTTTGCATAAACTCCTCTTACTAATCCGTTTAAATAGTTGATTTCTCTTACCGGAGGAATTCTTTTATAAATTCCCGGTGCACCACACATTTCTCTTGCTTTATGATATGCTTTAAACCATGTATCTATTTGATGCGGAAGAGAACAGTATGGTGAGACATGAATATTATCTTTATCAATATCTATATGACGTTCAAAAGTTCTGGCACCCTTTGCATATGCAATTATAATTGAATTAACCCAATCCTGGTACTCATGAGTTGAAAATCCTATTATATGAGTTGGGTATCTATTTTTAAGAAAATCTATTTGGTTCAGCTCCAACTCATAATTCTCACTTGGATATAATGAAACACAGTGATTTACTCCAAGAGGAATATTTCTGTTATCAAAATACTTCACTAAATCATCCATGTCTTTTAAAGAAGATCCGCCTGTAGATACAATTACAGGTTTTTTTGTTGAAGCAATTTTTTCTATTAATAGCCAATCATTAATGTCTGAACTTGCAATTTTAATAATTTCTATTCCTAATTTTACACATAAACCTACGGATCTTTCATCAAAAGGAGTAGCCGCAGGGATACATCCATTTTTGCGTATTGCTTCCACCAATATTTCATAATTTTCATCAGATAATTTAGTAGCGAGAGTTTTTTTTATATAACGAACATCATCTCTGTGAATATAATCCTTATGTATAAAACTATCAACATCCCTTAATTGGAGTTTTATAGCAGCTCTTACATTGTTGAATCTTACTATTTTAGCAAAATCACTTATTATTTTAAGTCCTCTTTTGACCTCACCCCAATGATTGTTAGCAAGTTCCAAGACAAACAAATCATCAAAAACATTATTTCTTGCCATATTAATTTAGCAAATTTCTTACTTCATTAATTTAAAAACATTTTAGAATCTAACACTGTAAAAGTCAAGTTTGAAGAAACGTAAAAAAATCTATATATATGTTATAATTTGCTTAATCAAATACAGAATATAAAAATGCAAAAAAATAGTGTTACTTCTTATAAAAATGTTGTTTTTGATCTTGATGGAACAATTTGTGATACGAGAAAAGGAATTTGCGATTGTATAAAGTATACCTTCAAAACAAACGGGATAAAAGAACCTAAAGACTCAGAAATATTAAAATATATAGGTTCTCCTATTAGTACTATTTTCGGTAATCTTTTAATTACCAATAATATTAGTCTAATACTAAAATATGTGAGATTTTTTAGAAAAAAGTATAACCAAGAAGGACTATTAAAAACTTTTCTGTTTCCCAATGTTATGGAACTTCTTGACCACCTAAAGAAATCTGAGATAAAAGTTTTTTTGGTGACAAACAAGCCGAAAGTTTTTACTCTGAAAATACTTAAAATGTTTGGTATCAATCAATTTTTTGATGGCATATACGGTTCAAGCATATCCCAAATACAACCAAATAAATCGAGGATTTTAAATAAATTAATCAACGATAAACATCTAGCTGCAAATGAAACCGTTATGGTAGGAGATAGAAAAGATGATATTATTGCTGCAAAAAATAATAAAATAGATTCAGTTGGAGTCACATATGGCTACGGAACAATTAGCGAATTAAATTCTTGTAATGCTGACTATTATTGTAGGGATGTTTTGTCTGTTAAAAATATATTAATCAAAAAATTTGACTAATAACACTATAAAATTAAGCGATTTTATAATTGATTTTCTTTATAAAAAAGGAATTAAGGATATTTTTCTTATCTCCGGTGGCGGTATTATCCATATAATTGACTCTATTGGTAAAGGGAAAATAAGGTTCATATGTAATCACCACGAACAAGCGTGCACAATGGCTGCAGAAGCTTATTCACGAATTACTAATAACATAGGTTCATGCATTGTAACATCAGGCCCAGGAGGTACAAATGCTATTACTGGTGTTATGGGAGCATGGCTTGATTCAATTCCAATGATTGTGATATCAGGACAAATAAAAAAAGAAACAATAGGAGCGGGAAAAGGGGTAAGACAATTAGGGGATCAAGAAATTAATATTATAGACATTATAAAACCTATTACAAAATACGCAACAACAATAATTGATCCGCATGAGATACAATATCATCTGGAAAAAGCAATGATGCTTGCAAAAAATGGTAGACCTGGTCCGGTCTGGCTTGATATTCCTCTAGATATTCAATCAGCATATATTAATAAACAGAAATTGATTAAATTTTATCCCAGCGAATTAGAATTAGATTATAATTCAAACAAAAAACAAATTATTAATTCTGTCGAGAAAGTAATTAGTAAACTGAAGACTGCAAGAAGACCGGTACTAATGGTTGGTAATGGTGTTCGACTGGCACATGCACAAAAACATCTTTTAGAACTGATAAAAATATTAAAAATTCCTGTTATAACTAGTTTTGCAGGATTTGATCTAATTTCATCTGATAATCCTTATTTTGCTGGAAGGCCGGGCACAATAGGACAAAGAAACGGCAATTTTGTAATACAAAATTCAGATCTTTTGCTGATTATCGGATCCAGGTTAAATATCCGAATGGTTGGATATAATTTTGATTCGTTTGCAAGATCTGCATATAAAATAATGGTAGATATAGACAAAGAGGAAATGAATAAAAAAACTATAAAAATAGATCTTAAGCTAAATTTTGATGCAAGAGATTTCATAAGAGTATTGATAAATAGAATCAGAAAACAACGCTTGAACCTAAATACCAATGACTGGATAAATACGATTAATAAGTGGAAACAAGATTATCAAACAATTAATTCTAGATATAAGATGAAAAAAAGATATGTTAGTCCTTATTATTTTATATATATTCTTTCAAAATATTTAGACCGGAAAGATATTCTTGCTCTAGCAAATGCAACATCTTCAATTTGTACTTATCAGGGACTCAAATTCCCCCAAGGTTTAAGAACCATTACAAATTCCGGTTGCGCTGCAATGGGATATGGTTTACCTGCTGCAATAGGAGCATGTATTGCAAATAAAAAACAAAAAGTGATTTGTTTGGAAGGAGACGGCAGTATTCAAATGAACATTCAGGAATTACAAACGATAGTTCATTATAAACTTCCAATTAAGATATTTGTTTATAATAATGGAGGGTATATGTCTATCCGATTGACGCAAACGAACTTATTTGGAGGAAAATTTATTGCATCAAATAAAAATTCCGGAGTAAGCCTTCCCAATATAATAAAAATTGCAAAAGCTTATGGAATTAAAACAGAACGGATCACAAATGATTATGAAGTTGAAAATAAAATAAAAAACATACTCTCCACAAAAGGGCCTATTATATGTGAAGTAATTTTATCTCACAACCAGGCATTTATTCCAAAAGCAGTTTCTAGAAAACTATCTGACGGAACAATAATATCTTTGCCTCTTGAAGATATGTACCCATTTTTAAAAAAAGAAGAACTAAAAAAAATTATGTTTATCCCTTTATGGGATGAGAAATGAAAAGGAAAATTTTATTATTGGGTGCAAAAGGATTCATTGGAAAAAATATTCTTGAGAAACTAAATAAGAAGTATCTTATACATAGTCCTTCTCTATTAGACCTTGATTTGCTTAGTGAATCTTGTGTTTCAAGATATTTTCAAAAAAATAGATATGATGTTGTTATTAATTCTGCAGTGATCGGCGGAAGCCGAAAAGAGGAATATAAAAAAAATATGTTAGCTGATAATCTTCTTATGTTTTTTAACATAGTGAAAAACAAAAAACATTTTGGCAAATTAATACATTTTGGATCCGGCGCTGAATATGATAAAAGCAAACCTCTTATTACAGTAAAAGAGAGTGAATTTGATAGAAGAATTCCGCGTGATGAATACGGCTTTTATAAATATATTTGTTCAAAATATATAGAAAAAAGTAACAACATAACTAATCTTCGTATTTTTGGCCTGTTCGGAAAATATGAAGACTACAGATACAGATTTATTTCAAATTCCATCCTGCAATCCATAAATAAATCATCAATAACTATACAAAAAGATGTATATTTTGACTACGTTTATATTGATGATTTCATAAAAATACTTGAATACTTTGTAGAACATAACTGTAAATATAAATTTTACAATATTGGAACAGGGAAAAAAGTAAACTTGATCACCTTAGCGAAAATAATCAGCAGAATAGCAGGAAATGAAACTGAAATCATAATAAGAAATAATGGTTTAAATAATGAATACACATGCAATAATAAAAGACTGTTACGTGAGCTGAAAAATTTTACATTCACTGATTTAAATGATTCGCTATTAAGTTTATATAACTGGTATATTAGACAGACAATAAGTTTTTTTTCTTGAAAAGTAATATCTATAGTAATATGTATAATGAATTATATAATTTGCTTTCTCTACCAAAAAGTAAAATTTTACAAAAATTTCCCACTTTTAACCTAAAAATACATGAAAACGTTATATTATTTGGAGCTGCGCAACTTGGAACAATATACATTCGGCTTTGCAAAAAAAACAAGATAAACGTAAGTGCAATTTGCGACAATGACAGAAATAAAATAAATGGTCGAATTGAAGGAATTCAAATAATCTCTGTTGAAGATTTAAAAAAATTCCCTAAAGATATTTCAATAATTATTACATCACAACATGATGAAGCAATATATAAACAACTAATTTCACTTGGGTACAGTAATATATGGAACCATATGTATTTTTCTACATTTTTTCCTTATAAATTTAGCAATATATATTGGTCTAATTCTTTTACACTTTTAAAAAAACATAAAACAGAACTTTTTGCATGTATGAATATTCTTGCAGACAAATATTCCCAAAAGACATTATTAAACATTATTAAATTTAGAATATTCCTTGATAGATCGTATCTCAAACAAATTGTAAATTCTAACAAAGATGAATACTTCGATGAAAAAATAATCCCGTTAAAAAACGAATCAGAAGTATTTATAGATGGAGGAGCATATAACGGCGATACTATACTTAAATTTATACAAAAATCAAATAATAAATTTAAAAATATTTATGCTTTTGAACCTGACATAGAATCTTTTAATCTATTAAAAAAGAATATTAATCAGTCGAATGACCCCAGAATTAAGATCTACCGCATGGCACTCGATAGTAAAAAAAACACATTAGGATTCACAAATGATGGAACTCCAGGATCAAGAATAACAAGAAGTAGTAATACTACTATACAAACTACAGACTTAGATACTTTTCTAAGGAATGATAAACCAACAATAATTAAATTGGATGTAGAAAGCTATGAAAAGAATGCATTATTAGGGTGTAAAAATATTATTTCAAACTATCATCCAAAATTGGCAATTAGTATATACCACAAAACTTCACATTTATGGAAAATACCCCTTTTGATTAAAAATTTATATCCTGGATATAAATTATATCTTAGACATTACACCACTGACCTTTACGATACTATTTGTTATGCTGTTGAATAATTTATATATTATAAACACCTATCGTAAGCAGAGTAGAATGCCTAGACAGTTTTATTTTTTAGAATTTTTAACTTTCTATTAATTTACATTTTTTGACATAAAAGATAATAGCGACTACAGTAAGATCAAGCCTTTGAGAATTAGTTGTGATATAATTTAGCAAAACTTATCTATGAATTTATCCACAGTATGAATCATAAAAAAACAATATCCATAGGTGTTCCCTGTTTTAATGAAGAATTAAATATTCCAGAAACCTACAAAACCATAAAACAAATTACTGAAAAGATAAAAGCTTACAACTTTGAATATATATTTGTAGATAACGGAAGCACTGACAGCACCAAAGAAACAATAAAAAAAATTGCTTTAAAAGATAAAAATGTAATAGGAATTTTTCTCTCAAGAAACTTCGGTCCTGAAGCATCTACCCAAGCACTTATTGATAATTCAACCGGAGATGCGTTTATAGGTATTCAATGTGATCTGGAAGATCCTCCATCTTTAATACTCCACTTTATTGATAAATGGGAAAAAGGATACGATATTGTAATAGGAATATACTCAAAATCAGAAGACAAATTATTAATGGGTTTAGCAAGACAATTATTTTATAAAATATTTAAAAAGATTTCCAATATTGAAGTTCCTGTAAATACAACAGGATATAGTTTGCTGAACAGAAAAGCAATTAATGCTATTAAGTCTCTACCGGAAAAATATCGTTTTACCAGAGGACTGATTTCATGGATAGGGTTTAAAGTTGCCTATGTAAAATATGCAAGGCAAAAAAGAAAATATGGTAAAAGTTCATATAATTTCTGGAGATATATAAAGCATGCGGAAAGAAGTTTTTTTGGATTTTCTTATCTTCCACTGGACATAATCATTTATTTGGGCTTTTTCTTGGTTTCCGCTTCATTTATTTTTATTATTATTTATTTACTGATTTTTTTATTTTTTGGAAATCCTGTCAAGGAATCTATTACAATTTTTGTATCTATTGTATTATTTGGAGGAATACAATTATTGGCAATAAGCACTATTGGAAAATATATTCAAGTCATTGTTGAAGAAACAAAGTCAAGACCGGTATATATCATTGAAGAAATAACTAACAACAGCAAAGTCAAAAGTGAAAAAAATAAGTTTTAAATCTTCACATATTTCTATTCAAAATGTTATGTCCGAAATAAATTAATATGATTGATCCATACAAAATGGTTGCCGTAAATTTAATCGTTTTGGCAATAATAACATTTGGTCTTATTACACATATATATATTTATCCTAAAAAACGTGTTAATTTTTTATTCCTGCTGATTATAATTTCTATACCACCTTTAATAAGTATTTTGCGTAAAGGAGCTTATGAAAGCGGAGATATGTCAATACACGCAAAGATAGCAATGGATTTTTATACATCACTTTCTGAAGGAAATATTATTCCGCGCGTCTCAAGCATGCTTTGCGGAGGACACTCTTGTCCAGACTTCATTTTTATGTATATGTTCCCATATTATTTAACTTCAATTTTTCATTTAATAGGATTTTCTTTTATAAATAGTATTAAGCTTCTTCTTGCGCTTTCGTTTATTATATCCGGAATAGGCATGTACTTTTGGGCAAAAGATGAGCTGGGACGAATTCCTGCTTTTTCAGCCGGAGTATTTTACCTGTTTACCCCTTACCATTTGGTAAATATGCATTTTAGGATAGATATTGCAGAAATGGTTTCTTATGCGATTCTACCATTCTGTTTTTTATTTTCCAAAAAATTTATAGAAAGTGGAAGGTATCTTTTTTTTCTGCTCCAATGGATAACCGTGTTTTTATTACTACTTTCACACCAGGCAATTTCACTCTTCTCTTTTCCTTTTATTATAACTTATGGCATTCTTACCTGGCTAAAAATAAAAAAAAGAAAAATAAAAAATTTAATATATTATTTTTTATCACTTTTGTTGGGAATTATTCTTTCTTCATTTTTTTGGGTCCCTGCTATATTCGAGGGAAAATTCACTTATTGGAGCACTGTGGCAAAAACGTCATTCCCTGATTTTTTAAGCTTTTTCTATTCTCCCTGGAGATTCGGCCTATTATTTCAAGGCCCAATGGGTGAACTGTCACCCGCAATTGGATATATTCACTTGTTTGTTATTCTTTTGTCAATTTTATTGGTTATTAACACTAAGCTCTTTTCGAATATTATAAGAACCGGATCTATGGTAATTAATAAAATTTTGAAAGTTAAAAAAAATTACCACATAGATAATCGAGTAACTATTATGAATACTAAAAATAAAAATATTTTTCTATTTTTCATTTTTTCTTTTTTTATTGTTTTTTTTATGATGCAGTCGGCATCGGAACCTTTATGGAAAATCATACCTTTAATTAAAAATTTTCAATTTTCCTCAAGACTTTTGACTCTTACCTCTTTATTTTCCGCCATGATAGCCGCAGTAATTATTAAAGAGATTAAGAACAAATACCTCATTATTCTTATTTGTTTTTTAACAATATTTATAACAATTTTAAATTGGGGAAACAGGGGAACTTATCCTTTAATTGATGACTATTACTTGAAAGATGAGTTGTTGCATAAAAGTTATAACGGCATTGATCTTGTAACTCCCATCTGGGTTAACACCAAGGCACAATGGATTAATACTCCATCCGATTATCAATTGGAAACAATCAATGGAGAAGCAAATATAACTCCAATACAAAGAAACTCAACAAAACATGAATATATCATACAGGTTAAAAAAACTTCCCTACTAAGAGAAAATACTTTTTATTTCCCGGGTTGGGAACTTGCTATTAACAATAAACTATATCCGTTTACGTATAATGATTCTAAATATTCCGGCTTAATAATATTCAGTCTTGATCCGGGAATTTATAAGATTGAACTTTTTTTTGAAGACACTCCAATTAGACGTATTTCTAAGATTATAAGTTTTATTTCTTTTTCAGCATTACTGGTTTGTTTAATAATTTATATCAACTTCAAAATTAGACAATATAATAGGTAAAGATATAAATAAACAGGGGATAATGTTTTAATTTTAATAAATTTTTAAAAGTCAATTCTTATATTTTCCAAAGATTAAGGTAGTTATCAACCATTCTTTTCCAGGTTTTATCTTTCACCCATCTATATGCTTTGTCCGTTATTTCTTTCTCTTTTTCCGGATGATGCATAAAATATAAAACATTCTCTGCAACATCTTTTGGAGAATTTGAAACTACAATATAGGGCGCAAATGGTGTCATCTTTAAATAATCTTCTTTAACCGGATTATCATAAACTGCAAATACTAATCTATTTACTGCCATTGCTTCAAGAATGGAGAGATATCTTGAAACAAACGCAAAACGATGCGATCTTAAATATGGAATAGGATCATTTATAAAACCATTAATTTTAAAATTTTTTTCTATTTGTTTTTTAAACTTTCCATCGCCAATTATTGAAAATTTAAAATTAGGAAAATCTTTTTTTATGATTTGAACAGCTTCTAAATAAGTAAGAATACCAGTTTGCTCATCTAATCTTCCAATAAAAACTGCAGAGTCATTTTTTTTATTAATTTCAGCTCCTAACTTTGAATCTTGAATTATTTTATCATCAACCGCTCCATAGGAAATTATATCCGGCTTTGTTCCATACCATTTCTTAATAAAATCTCCAATACAAATATTGCCACTGGATAAGGCTTCAGAAATTTTTCTAATAATTACGGCCCTTATAGAAATCGGATAAGACTCATATCCATGAAATGTTGTGAAAACTTTTTTGTTTGGAAAAAAAATTTTAATTGGAAGATACCAGATAAAAACATCATGGCAATGAATAATATTAAATTGATTAAATAATTTTATATTCTTCAAAAATGTAAACCATATTCGAAATTTTTTGAACCAATTTCTTTTTCCGAATTCAAAAGACAGCACATTAAGATTTTTACTAATTTTGTATGTGAAATGGGTTGATTTATCAATCTCTTTTGACTTTTTAGCTTCATTATCACTATTTGTAATTGTTTGATAAGTTTGGTTTTTGTTGAATCTATAATCTAAACTACCTTCTGTGAGTACAAATATTTCGTGTTTCTTTTTTAATAACTCCCTTGAAATTTTATAAACGTGCTTTTCTACACCTCCAATTCTCGGAAAAAAAGAAGGAGTTATAAAAAGAATTTTCATCAGACTATGAACATTTAAAATAATTTTTTATTAACAAAAATTTATGCAAAATATTATTTTTAATTTATTAAATATTAATTAATATTAATTTATATTTCTAAAGTCATATAGAAATCAAATTTTTGAAATCTCTGACAAATTTATGAAAAATTTTTTTGTCTACATTTAATTTTTCATCTTCAGAAAGTTCTGAGTAAGGCTTATTTGTTTGTGAATGTATTAAAAAACTGGACATAGGATAACCCGGTTCTAATATGTTTGAAAATTTCTTAGCAGCTGTTGCAATCTGAATTACTTTCCAATAATATGACTTATTTGTTGCAGGATTATAGAGTACTATATAAAAATCCCAGATGAATTTTTTATTTTCTTGGGGATATTTATAGAAAATTTTTTCCCAGTATTTTAATACTTCTTCATCTGTTGCCTCCTGACTGTTTTTTTTAATTCTTCTTACAAATACTCCTGGTTGTTTTTCCCGGGGTAAAAAATTAGTTTTCATTTGTTCGTCAACTGCTAAAGTTGAATACCCCGTAAGCTTTGCATATTCTTTTGCTTTAAAAATAGCGTTTTCTTTTGCATTGTCAAAAGGTTCACTAATCCTATCAATAATTCCAAGATTCTCAAGAGAAATAAATTCAATGCCCAAGAGGTCTTTTAGAAGCCTCTTGTACCTTTTGAATTTTGCGGGATTATGTGTTGCGATTACAATTTTCATAAATTTAAATATGTGGACTCGAGAGGATTTGAACCTCTGACTTCTTCTACTTGTATGCCGTATACTTTTGTGCACGCATCTGGATTCGAACCAGAGACTTCTTCGATGTGAACGAAGCGCTCTACCACTGAGCTATGCGTGCAAGTAAAATCTTGACTATTATGATACCAGAAAATTTACTGATTGACAAAATTAACAAAATATTCGAAAATGTCAATTATGTCACTAATCAGGAAATTATATTATATTGCTCTTGACCTGCTTGAAACATTTGTAATAGCCGGAGCTATTTTTGTTGTAATATATGCTTTTCTTTTTAGGCTGTTTTTAGTGAATGGAGATTCCATGCTTCCCAATTTCCACAATGGTGAATATATCGTCACAAATCTTATAACTTTGAGACTTAATCCTTTAAAAAGGGGAGATGTTGTAGTTTTCCAAGCGCCTCCAAATCTTGAAAAAGACTATATTAAAAGAGTTATTGGGCTTCCCGGAGATAGAATTATCATAAAAGACGGAAACATATATTTAAATGGGGAATTGCTTGATGAAAAAACATATCTTGCGGCTGATTCCAAAACATACGGAGAACAATTTTTAAGAGACGGTCAGGAAGTAACCGTGCCATCTAATAACTATTTTGTACTTGGTGACAATCGGAGATATAGTTCAGATTCAAGAGATTGGGGATTTGTAAGTTTTGATAAAATAATTGGAAAGTCCTTTATAGTTGCCTGGCCGCCAACAGAGATTAGAATAGTTTCGGGTATGAAATAGAATTAAAGCGCGGTCTTACTTCATTAGTAACTCAAACAAATTTTTGAGCCTTTTAGTCGTTTCTTCTTCTTCACCTTTAACAACTATTGTTATCTTTCCAAGTATTCTCGATTGAAAGAAGTCCACTTTATAAAATCCGTGCCTGTTTTTTAATTCCTGAGCCATTTTTTCCTGTTCGGGAATATACATTTTGTCTCCTTTTTTATGGGGCTCTTTTTTTTGAACCTCTGACTTCATCTGACGTGCAACCTCTTCTGCCCCCCTAACACTTATCCCTTCAACCAGAATCCTTTTAAAGGCCGCCAACATTAATTTGTGATCCCCTATTGAAATAAGAGGCCTGACATGCCCTTCCATAATAACCCCAGCTGCCAAAGCGTCTTTAATTGCATCTGGAAGAGTAAGAAGTCTAATAGTATTTGAAATATATGGAAGACTTTTACCTACTCTTTTTGCTACCTCTGTTACAGAAAGATCGAATTCATCAATTAATCTCTTGTAAGCCTGCGCTCTTTCCACAGGATTTAGGTCTTCCCTTTGAACGTTCTCAACGATTGACATTTCAAGCATTCCTTGAGGTGTAGTTTCCTTAATTACTACCGGAACTTTTGCCAATCCCAATACTCTTGCTGCTCTCCATCTTCTTTCGCCGGCTATTATTTGGTATCCCGCTGGAGTTTTGGCCACTACCAACGGCTCAAGTATTCCCTGTTCTCTTATTGAATTTACTAATTCATTTAATGAATCCGGGGAAATTAGACCTCTTGGTTGGAGTGGATTTGGCTGAAGTAAATTGGTTTCCAGTTCTATTATTCTCAGTGAATTATCCATTTTTAATCTTCTTCGCAGAAGGTTTGATATCCTTCCTTAGAACTTTTGCTATGTCAACGTATTTTTTACCCCTAAGATATCTAAAGTCTACTTTACCATCTTGCACCGCAAATATAGTAAAATCTTTTCCCATTGAAGCACCGCGCCCAGGATAAAACTTTGTACCTTTTTGCCTGATAATTATGTTTCCGGGCCTGACTACTTCTCCACCAAAAACCTTAACTCCTCTTCTTTTGGATATCGAGTCTCTGTTTCCTTTTACTGCACCTTGTGATTTTGTATGTGCCATTATTCAATCTCCTTTTAATTTTTTAGACTTTCTTCTTCTTATCTTCAGCTGCGGAAGGCTTTTCCTCCTTAATATCCTCTACCACAACTTTCGTATAAGTCCTTCTGAAACCGGCAAGTCTTCTGTATCTTGATTTAGCGCGAAATTTTGCTACTGTTATCTTTTTGGATTTAAAATTTCCCTCCACCTTTGCCAAAACCTTCACATTGTTTATAAAGGGTAGGCCAATATTAACTTTTCCCTCATTAACATAAAGAAGAACTTTGTCAAAAGAAATAAGTTCCTGGGAATCTTTATTTAAGTTATCAACTTCAAGAATTGTCCCTTTTCCAACTTTGTATTGTTTACCACCGGTTTGTACAACTGCATAATTCATACATAGTATTTTACCAAGATTACTTCTTTTTCGCAAGGGACTGTGAAAAATAAATTTTTTTAGCTGTATATACTATAGGTTATTTAATTTCTATGGAAATTCCTCTTTTAGATTCAAAACCCATCGCTGAAATCAACCCAAGCATAGTAAAATTTGACAGAAGAGAGCTTCCTCCATAAGAAACAAATGGGAGAGTAATCCCAACTATTGGAAGTATCCCCACGTTCATACCAATATTGAAAAATATATGAATCAGGAAAAGGAAGAAAAACCCGTATAAAGCAAGTCTTGAAAATTCGTCTCTAACATTATTTGAAATCCTGAAAATTTGATATAAAAATATTGCGTATATTGTGAGCAAAAATAATGCTCCTACCAAACCTGTACTCTCTGCTATTGTTGCAAAAATAAAATCTGTATGTCTTTCGGGTAAAAATTTCAAAATTGATTGAGTGGCCTGTCCTAAACCTTTACCAAATATACTTCCGCTTCCTACTGAAATAACTGATTGTATGGCATTATACGATGAACCAAAAGGATCATATGAATAATCAAAGAAACTAAAAATTCTCTTTTTCTGATAATCATGCAAAAACTGAAAAAAAAGGGGCAATGGAATCAAAACCAGTGTTCCCAGAGAAACAAAATACCTCATTGGAAAACCATTCATAAACAGCATAAAAATTAACGTAAAGATGTATATAATTGCATTTCCAAGATCAGGTTGTCTTAAGGTAAGCAAAAAAACTGGAAGCATCAAAAGCAGAGCTTTTATAAACTTTGAAAGTGACTTTGATTCATCTTTTGATAAATAGCTTGCGAAAAATATTATCATAAAAGGCTTAAATATCTCCGAAAACTGAATTCTTACCCCAAAAATATCAATCCATCTTACAGCTCCTCTTGCTTCTACCCCTACAAAAAACAGTATGATTAAAAGCCCAAGCATGACAAAATATAATTTCCGTGAATATAAAGCAATAAATCTATAATCAATCATCAGAAACATCAAATAAGAAAAAATTGAAAAAATCAAGAAAAATAACTGCTGCCTGAATATCAAAGGATCAATGGAGTAGAATGT
>MFNJ01000002.1 GCA_001782015.1 Candidatus Levybacteria bacterium RIFCSPHIGHO2_01_FULL_36_15 | reverse complement strand
GATTACCGTGTCCAATCAGAATTCCCATCTCACCAGCAACAGTATCTCCAGCATAACCTCCTGGGTTTACGATATAAACTGCGTCTGCGGGGAGAGCTTTTCTAAAGAATCCAACTTCAATTTTTTTAGGATCTAGACTGGCATCCGAGTCTAGAATTTGAAAACCTTTTTCAGTCTTTACAATCTTTCCAATATTCGGAGCTAAAACTTTTATTCCTGACTTTTCCAATGCTACAATGGTATCCTGGATTTCTTGATAAAACTTATTGAAACTTCCAAGTATAACACAGGTTGGTCTGTCTTTTGATTCAGCTTCGGCAGCAACAAATATCCTTTTTTCAGGTGTCATGTAAATATTATATAACTTATAGTACTTAGATACAAACTTGGATTGTTAGAAATTATAAAAATATAGTTTGGAGTCTGGGATAAAATAATGAATAATAATATTGATGATATAAATAATCGAATAAAATTCATCAATTATTTGGTTTTACAAAACACTGAAAGGATTAATTGTAATTTAATAAGTATAGAATCAGGGCTTTTTGGGCGTGGAGGCGGTTTTCAGCTTCCTGGAAAACCACTGATTGTTTTCCATCAATTACTTCAGAAGTCACTTCATTTCCGCGGTAAGCCGGTAGGCAATGCATGAAAATCGCGTCTTTTTTAGCACGGCTCATGAGTTTTTTATTTACCTGATACGGTTTAAAAATTCTGAGACGCTTTTCTTTTTCTGCTTCATCACCCATGCTTATCCATGTGTCAGTTATGACTACATCCGCGTTTATAACAGCTTCCTGCGGTCTTGAAGTTTCTGTTATTCTGGATTTTTTACCAGCAAGTTTTTTTGCTTTTTCCAGTATTTCTTTTTTAATCTCATACCCGTGCGGTGAAGCGGTAGAAAAATTTATTCCCAAAATTGCGCAAGACAAACACAAAGAATGGGTGACGTTATTTTCACAGTCTCCTACATAGGCAATACTTAATCCTTTGAGTTTTCTTTTGACTTCAAGAATGGTTAACATGTCTGCCAAAATCTGGCACGGATGTTCAAGATCAGAAAGAGCGTTTATCACAGGAACTAAAGAGTTTGCGGCCAATTTTTCAATTGTTTCATGTTTAAAAGTTCTGGCCATAATTAAATCTGCCATGCTTGATATAACTTGCGCCACATCTTCCGCAGGTTCCCTCGTATTCAGGCCAATGTCTGCGGGCGCAAGGTAAATCGCGTGTCCGCCAAGCTGAGTCATGCCAATTTCAAACGATAATCTAGTTCGCAAAGACGGTTTCTCAAATATCATCGCAAGCGTTTCCCCTTTTAATAATTCTTTGTTTGAATCTTCTTCTTTAAGTTCTTTTTTAAGCTTCTGAGATAAAGATAAAATTGAAAGAATTTCTTTTGCTGACAAGTCGGTGATTGAAAGAAAATGCTTCAGAGGCTTTTTATGAATTTTTGCTTTCATATAAATTCTTTCTTTAAGATATGAATTATATCATAAAGGTATCTTTATTAGATAGGTTTTTGCCATCTGCCGTTTGGGAATTGTAAGTAGCTTAAGCCTATTAGATGTCTGTTCCAGGTGTTTTGAAAACATGGCCAAATGATTTACTCATAAGATTATATTTTCCAAGAGAATATTATGTCAAAATCTTTAAAATTCGTAGATTATAAAAATACCAACTGTCTATTGACTTCAAGGCGGATTTTTCATATCATATAGGCAAGATAGTTTCCAAGAGATTGGAAGCTGGTTTTTGTTCTTTGAAAATTAAAGTACGTTCAGAAAGTGGTAGGAAACCGTGATATGTTTATAGTACATAAATATATCTAATTCCTTTTTTTTTGAGAATTTGATCCTGGTTCAGGACGAATGCTGGTGGCGTGCTTTAGGTATGCAAGTCGAGCGGTCCCCTCTTTTTCTGTTTAACTGTAAAATTTAAGTTGTTAGATTCAAGATTAACTTGGTTTAATGACTTGTTGCTCAGATTGAACATAAAAAGAGGGGACAGCGGCAGACGGGTGAGTAATACATAGGAATCTACCCCCCACAGGAAGATAACTCCTCGAAAGAGGTGCTAATACTCCATAGTCTCGCAAGAGTAAAGGACTTAACTGTCCGGTGAGGGAGGAGCCTATGTTCTATCAGCTAGTTGGTAGGGTAATGGCCTACCAAGGCTATAACGGATAACTGGACTGAGAGGTCGGCCAGTCACAGGGGCACTGAGATACGGGCTCCACACCTACGGGTGGCAGCAACCAGGGATATTGCGCAATGGACGAAAGTCTGACGCAGCGACGCCGCGTGGAGGATGAAGGCCTTCGGGTTGTAAACTCCTTTTGCCAAGCTCTTCACGGCTTGGAGAATAAGCCTCTACTAACTACGTGCCAGAAGTCTCGGTAATACGTAGGAGGCAAGCATTGTCCGGATTTATTGGGCGTAAAGAGTGTGTAGGCGCCCCTTTAAGTCGCATTTTAAATCCTAAGGCTCAACCTTAGAATTGGATGCGATACTATTGGGGTTGAAGATTGTTCAGGGTACTGGAACAGCTGGTGTAGTGGTGAAATACGTTGATATCAGCTGGAACACCAAAGGCGAAAGCAGGTACTTGGAATCATCTTGACGCTGAGACACGAAAGCTAGGGTAGCGAAACAGATTAGAGACCTGTGTAGTCCTAGCTGTAAACAATGGGCGCTAGCTAGGTCGCCTTTGGCGATCTGGCGTAAGCTAACGCGTTAAGCGCCCCGCCTGGGGAGTACGGCCGCAAGGCTAAAACTCAAAGGAATTGACGGGGACCCGCACAACCAGTGGAGCGTGTGGTTCAATTCGAGACGAAGCGAAAAACCTCACCAGGGTTTGACATACTAGCGTTCTATTTCAATGAAAGTTGAGAAATGCGCAAGCAGGCTAGTACAGGTGCTGCATGGCTGTCGTCAGCTCGTGCCGTGAGGTGTTCCCTTAAGTGGGGAAACGAGTGCAACCCCTATTCAATGTTAAATATTCATTGAAGACGGTCCCGCCTTTGGCGGGAAGGAAGGAGGGGCGGACGTCAAGTCAGCATGGCCCTTATACCCTGGGCTACACACACCCTACAATGGCGAAGAACAATGGGTTTGCAACACCGCGAGGTGAAGCCAATCCCTGAAATTTCGCCTCAGTTCAGATTGCAGGCTGCAATTCGCCTGCATGAAGTCGGAATTGGTAGTAATCGCGGATCAGCATGCCGCGGTGAATGCGTTCTCGGGTCTTGTACACACCGCCCGTCAAGGCAGCAAAGTCGGTAGCTATCGAATCCCCTCTTTTTGGGGTTTATGATACACTGTTAAAATGAACTTTGTGTACATTTTGAAAAGCAGAAAAACCAATAAACTATATATTGGTTATACTTCTGATTTAAGAAAGAGATTTATTGAGCATAATAATTCGGAAAGTAAATATACCCAACATGGAATTCCATGGGTTTTGGTTTACTACGAAGCATATTTATCTAGAAAAGATGCTCAACAAAGAGAGAAACAATTAAAAATGTACAAAAGTTAATACGGATTTCTTAAAAAAAGAATCATTAACAGCTTACAAAACATAGAACCTAAAAAGAGGGGAGAGATAGAGATCGGTGATGAAGCTTAAGTCGTAACAAGGTATCCCTAGCCGAAGCTGGGGATGGATCACCTCCTTTCTAAATTTTTTATCCCGCCTTTGGCGAGGTAAAAAATCTGATGCGCTTTCCTTTTCCTGGCGTTTTTAATAGGAAAAGATTTTTCTTTTCCTACCACTTTTTGGACGTTCTTTAACTTTTCATTAAATCCGAACAAAGTAGTTTACTAAGTTAATTTTAAGCAAAGTTTTTATTCTACTTAAAACAATATTTGATGGGTAAAGCAAGTATTTTGTATAGAAATCCGTATCTTTACCTATTAGGTCTTAAACTACTTCACAGAGAGAATTTTCACAAACGATATAAATATATGGCAAGTTTTTCCAAGCGGGGTAATTCTGTTCTTGAACCGGCATGCGGACCCGGAGCTTTGGCTTCCTATTTATCAAAAGGTGTTCGTTATTCCGGTTTTGATATGAATAATCATTTTATTAATCATGCTTTAAAAAAGAATCTGAATGTTAAAATCGGCAACGTGTTGGACATTAACAGCTATATAAGATCGGATCACATTATTACTTGTGATATTCTGCATCATTTAAATCCAACAGACAGGAAAAAATTTATTAAAAACTGTTATGTTTCAACAAAAAAAACTTTTATTGTGTGTGAGCCGATTATTAATCACAAAAACAAGAAGAATAAGATAATAACCTACTTAGGCAAGCAATTCACGGAATGGATTGAAAGAGATGGAACTAACAATGTTAAGCTGGAATATTTTTTTAACCACAAAGAGCTTTCGGATTTAATAGATGACGGATTTGGCATAATACCTTCTTCTGTCAAAAGAGTTAAAAAAAGATTTGGAGAAGATATGGTAGTAGTATTTTTCAAAAATTAACCGGTTTGTAAATTATTTTTTGCATGACTTGATTTTTTAAAAATAGTTTCTTAGAATTAAATAGATATAAAATCTAATATGAGTAGAGTAAAAGCTCCAAGGAAGTTATCGGGAAATTATCAAAGCAGTCCTTGTCTGGAACAAAGTTTGTCTGAGAGATACACCCAGGAGGCATCAGGGAAGTTATCTCACTATAAAACAACTGCTATCGTTCCGGCCTACAATGAAGAAAAGAAAATAGCAAATGTTCTCAAGGTCCTTACTTGCTCAAGGAATTTGGATGAAGTAATTTGTGTTAATGACGGTTCTTCCGATAAAACTTTAAGCATAATCAAGAAGATAAAAGGCCTTAAAATTATTAATCTCAAAGAAAATCATGGCAAAGCCTATGCAATCAGCAGGGGTATAAAAAAAGCAAAAAATGATATTGTTGTTTTTTTTGACGCGGATATTTCGGGTCTTAAAGATAGTCTTATAAAAGAGCTTATTATGCCTTTAAAGGATGAGGGCTATGATTTAAGCGTGGGTTACAGGTGCGGCAAGATGGAGAGGACATTTTTTAAACCTTTTGGAGGTGAAAGGGCGTTTTTCCGACGGGATCTGCTTCCGCATCTTAAAAAAATGGGGAGAAAAGGTTACGGTCTTGAGTTGTATTTAAATTATATATTCAGAAACAAAAAAATGAAAACAGTCCATTTGGATGGGGTAGTGAACATTTTTAAGCACAAGAAACAATCATACCCTCTTGCTGTTAAGCTAACTTTGCGGGTGGTTTTTGATATTTTTGATGAAATATTAAAACAGGAAAATCCCATGTCATATTTTCTTTCCTCATGTCTCCCTTTTTATGTGAAAAAAAGAAGATTGTCCGGAATTTTTATAGATAAATATTTTGGTATTTTTTATGAAAATATAAATTTTCTTCCTCTAACTCCTTATTCATTGCAAAAAAAGGGCATTTCACCTTTAAGAAGCCTTGCGGTTTATTCCAGTTTAACTTCAATTATGTTAATAATTTCGTTTTCCGTTTTAATTTCTTCTCTTAATTTGCATAATAAAAATTTTGAAAAACTGGCTTTAAGAAATGTTGATTCGTATAAAAAATCATATTCAAAATATGAAAGTCTTCTTTTATCAAAAGTATGGGAACCGGTAAAAAAGACAGTGCCTCTCATCGAAATTGTGGGAATTGGAGCAAAAAGAGATTACAAATTTACGACCGGTTTTACTTCTGTATAAACTTCCTTAATCAACCCCTAAAATTTACATAATTATTACAAAAAACCATAGAATTTGGCCTCAATTTATGCTATATTGTGGCTGGTGATTTAATATGGCGATTGCGGAACTTGAGAAAAGAACTTTACAAGAAACAAATAAAAATAAAGCTTTCTGGTCCACAAAAGACTGGAGTACGTTATATTCCCGAAATAGTGAGTTTTCTCTCCCTTCCCAATTTGAAAGTCGGGATATTAGGCAAGAGAATAAAGGCTTGGTGGGCAAGTATAAAAACTTCAACAAAGTTACGCGTAACATTGGTTTAGGTGTGGGAGCGGTAAGTGTATTAGTGGGATTTGGTCCGGGAGTGGTTTTAGGTTTTGGCAGCGCTGCGGTAGATCAGGGACAAATTATACTGATAGATAAATACCAGAAATGGCGCGACAGAAGAAAGCATGGACTTTCAAGAAATGATCAAAAACATGCGGCATGGGTTACTAATAGAGAGTCCAAAAGCGGAAGGAGATTTGCAAAGGCAGTCAGAGTTGAACGGACTCCTGAAGAAGTCATTCTGTTCCAAAACAAGAATACGTAACCATTTCAGTTTAAAAGAGTGTTTTCCTCAAAACCTTATCTTTAAATAGTATAAATTTTCAATAGATTTTAGCCTTCTTTTATGGTAAACTTTGGCTCATAAGGAGTTTTATGGGAGCAGAGCAAGAGTGGAATATTGAGAAGAATTTCCGTTACGCCAGAAATGCTGGTGGTGTTATTACAGCAGGAGGTTTGGTTTTGGGGGTGGGATTTTTCATTCCCATTGGTTTGACTATGGTTTTAGGCGGAGAAGGTGTTCGGTATGGATTGCAAAGATGGAGGGAGAGTAGATGATGGTTGAAAGTTATTGTAAGCCTTTCAGTTACAGTCATGTTGAATTCATTTCAGCATCTAATGGGATTCTGAAACAAGTTCAGAATGACGGTGTCAATACAGGTTTTAATCGAATCTTTAGAATATGAGTAACGAAACAGTAAAAGAAGAAACTATAAAAGCTGATCCGATTTTTGATGAGGCTAAGGATGAATCCGAGCTTCAAAATGATATAAAAGCAGGTGAGTGGCAGAAATTAAGGCAGTTTGAGACATATAAAAGACGCTCAAGGCAGGGCAGAATAATTGCAACTCATCAGGCCGTTTGCAACAGGATCAAACAACTTGAAACTCTTTTTTACCAGCTAGTCAGAAACCATCCGGCAAAAGCAGTAAAACTTCTGAATGAAATTAAAAGACTTAGATTTTTAGCTGAATGGTTACTGCAAAGTTTAATCTGGGAAGAACGAGGCCAGCTTGAAGACCACGAAATGCCTCCGGAACTGGAACCTTTGCTTTAAATTGTTATTTTTTCCATGTTTTTGATAAAATATTGAGAAGTTATATTGATAGGTTAGGGCTGCTAGTTCACTGGTAGAACGCTTTCCTGATAAGAAAGAAGTACTAGGTTCGATTCCTAGGCAGCCCACAATCGGGTTACAAGTAAATAACGATGTCAAAGGAGCATTAAGAGAGTTAACGTCTGAAGCTTATATTGGTCATGCAGAACGACTCACCGACATGGCACTTGAAGAAATAGCAGCATCGCGGGGAGCGAAATAATATGGCAACTGAAAGAACTTCACCAACACCTGAAGCACCAAAAGAAAATTTTGCTAGAGGTTTACTACAAGTAGATATGCCAGAATTTGGCACTCCTATGAGGGGAAAAGTGCGAGACAGTTGGATAATTGATGAGCAAGACCCTGAATTTAGAGTGATGGTAACGACTGACCGCCAATCTGCTTACGACAGTATTGTCTGCACAGTTCCTGGCAAGGGGCAAGTATTGAACCTACTATCAGCATATTGGTTTGAGCAAACTCAAGATGTAGTGCCAAACCATATGATTGCTGTCCCTCATCCCAATGTACTTTTTGCCCGACAAGCACAAGCAACACTTCCTGTTGAAGTGGTATTAAGAAGATATATGGCAAGAAGTTCAACCACTACATCTGTTTATCATAACTATTCTAATAGAGGCAGAAGGAATATCTACGGTATCGATTTCCCTGAAGGTTTGCAGCCTAATCAAGAATTTCCAATGGGAACAGTGCTTACTCCGACTACTAAGGCAGATGCAGGACATGACGAAGAGCTATCTGATGAGCGAGCACTTGAAATTGTTGATAGTAAATTGGGAGATGGAACTTGGGATAAAGCAAAATCTGCTGCTTATGCTATATTTGAGCGAGCAAGAACTCACTGTTTAGATAGAGGCTTAATCCTTGTTGATACAAAATATGAGTTTGGTATTGATGGTGACGGTAATCTTATGTTAATTGATGAGGTGCATACGCCAGACTCTTCTCGTTTTTGGCTTGCAGAAACATATGAAGAAAAATTTAAAGAAGGAAAAACTCCAGACACTTTTGACAAAGAGATATTAAGACGATGGCTTGCAGAAAAAGGATTCAAAGGTGATGGTCCAATTCCTAAAGTTGATACTGCAATAATAGATGCAATGGCGCAAGCATATACAGTTCCTTATAGAATGATTACAGGACAAGAGTTACCTCCTCAATTTCTTGATACAACTCAACAAGTTTCTTCTTCAAACCCAGACCTGATTCGTGAAGCTGCTTCTCGTTATGTAACTGCGTTTATCCACGGTAGTTCTTAAGTCGACTACTCGACCTTTCAGGTCGCGAGGCTCGGCTTCTCCTATTGATATTGGGTGATGATGATAAAACAATTTCAGGACTTTATATCGTTGAATTATTTTGAAGAAGAGGAAGCGGAAGGTTTTGTGTTATTCGAGGGTTGGTTGTATGGCTGAATAATGGCTGAATTACTGCTGTTAAATTGTACAAATAGTGAAGAAGCTCTAGCCAACACTGATTCATTTGCCTTTGGATCAATTACAACAGTTTTTTCAAGAAACTTAATTTCTGTACTTTCAGTTGCTATTTTAGTGGGTTTTGTATTGAAATAAATTTCCAGAAGTTTTCCCGTACCTTTTTTTGTACTTTCGCCAATCATTTTTGCACCATATGAAATTCTCCCGTTTTTGTTATCTATGTCTTTTATTAAAATATTAAAATCTCTTGAGGTGCCAAAAAATGATTTATCAAAAGGTATGGATATATCTGACACCGATATTATTTCCGGGTCAAATGAAATTTCAATTTGTACCGCTGAAACTGTGTTTTTTTGAGCGTTTATAAAAATTGCGGAAGAAGCATTTGCTATTGTGTAGGGTTTTACAAGTATTGTTTGAGGATTGAAATACAGCTGCGCGGATTTGTTAGTTTTTGGAATTGACGGAGTAATCTGTTCATTTTGTTTTGCAGGATTATTGTTAATTATGGACGCAAGATTCAGAAAAAAGAGAGTTAGAAGAGCAAGAAATATAATTAAAATAATTGTTTTTTTAGGCATGGATAAAAAATATCAAAACTCAAATCTTAAAACTAAGGTATCGTTTTTCGACCATTTTAAAATTTCCTTAATTTTGCCTTTTGCGATTTACTTTTATCATATTCTACTACAAAACAGAATAAAATTCATTTATAATACACTTATGGTATTATCCGACAGGGATATAAAAAAATATTTAAAAAATAAAAAGATCATAATAAACCCTTCTATAGATTTTACTTCTCAACTTGGATCCTGCTCTGTTGATTTGAGATTGGGAAACATATTCAGAATATTTGAACACAGCAAATACCCTTATATTGATCCCTTGAATAAACGGGTGAAACAGGAAGTAACCCGTGAAATTACAGTGAAAGACGGTGAAGCATTTATTCTTCAGCCGAGTGATTTTGTTTTGGCCAGCACAATAGAGTCGTTCAAATTATCAGATGATCTGCTGGCTCGTCTTGAAGGGCGCAGTTCTCTTGGCAGGCTTGGAATTGTGGTTCATTCTACGGCTTCTATTTTTGATCCGGGATGGGAAGGAGTAGTGGTTATGGAGCTTGGAAATATGGGAAGAATGCCTGTTGCGCTTTATCCTTCAATGAGAATTTGTTCGCTGTCTTTTGAGCAGTTATCAAGTCCCGCCCAGGTACCTTATTATAAAAAGCAAGGAGCAAAATACGTAAAACAAAAAGGACCTGAAGAAAGCCGCATAAAAGAGGAATAATGAAATATCATATTGAACTTGATATTGAATTAAAAAGAAATATATGTAAAGGTTTATATATAGCTTTTGAAGGAATAGACGGAAGCGGCAAGTTTACACAAGCTGAGCTTTTAGAAAAATATTTCAAGAAAAATAAACAGCAGGTGGTAGTGACAGGCGAGCCAAACTGTAACTTAACTGTTGGAAAATTAATCAGAAAGGTGCTTTCCTCACAAATACAGATTCCCTCAGCGTCACTTCAATATTTATATTCCGCGGATAGAGTAGAAAACCAGCAGACAATAGTTCTGCCGGCGCTGGCGGAAGGAAAAAATGTAATAAGTCATAGAAGTTTTTGGTCGGCTGTTCCATATGGCGTGATGGACATAACCGGTGACGCGTATGATTACAAAAACACAAGAAACCAGATACTGATCGCGCAGGGAATCCTTTCCATGTACTATCAATTCACGGCTCCGGATATAGTATTCTGTCTTGATATTCCGGTAAGTACTGCCATGAAACGTTTGGCAAAAATGAAAAAAATAAAAGAGATTTATGAAAAAAGGGAAAAACTTAAAAAGATACAACAGGGGTATAAAATACTTTTTAAAGAATTTCCGGATGAATTTGTTATAATAGACGGAGAAAAAAGTAAGCAAAAAATGCATCTGGCGATTGTGAATCAAATATTAAAACACAAGAAAGTTTTATAAAAAATGAATAAAGTGCCAAACCGCAAGGGTAAGTTTATTGTAATTGAAGGGGGAGACGGGTCGGGAAAAGCCACACAACTTGCGCTTTTAAAAGATTATCTTGAGAAAGCAAAAATTCCTGTCCAAACCATAGATTTTCCGCGGTATTATGATTCATTTTACGGTAAAGTGGTCGCGCGGTTTCTAAAAGGGGAATTTGGATCAATAAAAGAAGTAAATCCTTATCTTGTTTCCATAGTTTATGCTCTTGACAGAGCGGATGCGAAAGCAGATATGAATAAATGGCTGGAAGACGGTAATATTATTCTGGCAAACAGGTATGTTCCCTCCAATCTTGCTCACCAGTCTTCAAAGCTTCCCCCAAAAGAAAGAGATAGATTTTTGCAGTGGGATATGGAGCTTGAATATGAGGTAAATAAACTCCCCAAAGAAGATATCGTGATTTATCTGCATGTTCCACATGAAATTTCAAGCAAACTTGTAAAAAATGCTAATAGAAAAGGAAGGCAATATTTAGGAAGTAAAGGTAAGGATATCCATGAAAAAGACAAAGATCACTTGAAAAAAACAGAAAAAATTTATCAATATTTATCTAAAAAATTTCCCCATTGGGTGGTTGTAGGTTGTGTAAAAAATGGCTTACTAAGATCGCGTGAAGATATACACAAAGATATCTTAAATGTGTTAAAATCAAAAAAAATATTATGAAAAATATATATGTTGTAATAAAAAGATTTGATAAAACTCTGCCCTTGCCTGAATATAAAACTGATGGGTCAATAGGCTTTGATCTTGTCTGCCGGCAGGAAACAGTGATTAGACCTTTTGAAGTTAAACTCATACCTTTAAACGTGGTAATTAAAATTCCAAAAGGCTACGGTTTATTTTTGATACCCAGAAGTTCAACTCCTCTTAAAAAAAACCTTCTTATTCCAAACGGGGTGGGAGTAATTGACCAGGATTATTGCGGAGAAAATGACGAGATTAAACTTCCGGTTCTGAATTTTTCTAAAAAAGACGTAACTGTCACAAAGGGCGAGAGAATTGCCCAGGCAGTATTTGTAAAATTGGAAAAATTTAATTTTTCAGAAATTGATTCAATGAAAGAAAAATCAAGAGGCGGGTTTGGTTCTACGGGCTAATTCTCTTTGTAAATTTTCCGCAATATTTTTTCTAACTCCTTTCTCCAGTTCATCAAGATTTCTTGCTACGCCAATATTTTGAGTAAGCATGACTTGCGGGGTTTCATTGGCAGCTGCAATAGGATGTTCTGTTTTTATCAGAAAAACCTTACGATGTTTATTGCTAAATGCAGGATGTATTGTAACCCAGCTTTCACTTACTCCTATGCGTGTTCCATGCCCCAGATCAATAACAGCAGAATTATCTTTACTTGGAGGAAAACCAAGTTCCTTAAGAGTACCATACCGTGCAAGGTTTGCTTTGACAATATTATTGTTTCTTCCATCTGGTTTGATACTGGGGTCCCATTGTTTTTCAAATTCACCCCATTGTTTTTCCGGATCTTCCTCTTTTGATGCAGTTGTGAACCTGTTGTCCCAATTTATAATTCTTGCGCCACCTCGCAAGGCCACTGATGCTTTCGCAAGTCTTATAAGACGCATTACCGGCATTGCAGCTCGTTCTGCTTCCAACTGCAAATTATCTCTTTCTAATTCTCTTTGTAATTCAGGCGGAATACCTCCACCGTCTTCCATGCTCATACAAAAATATTGTAACAGATAGAGATTCTTCTTATCAAGAAAGCTTTTAAGACTTTAAAAAATTTAGTTTTTTTTCTTTAAATCAGTTTTCTCGGGTGGTTTAACTTCTTTTCCAACATCCTGCAATTTCCATACTGCGTATTTGCATTTTGGATAATTCTCGCAGCTATAAAACGTTCTCCCTTTTCTTGTTTTTCTTACAAGAATTTTCCCTCCGTCTTTTGGACAGATTGCATTTGTTTCCTGTCTGAATGTCTCTTTATATTTACAGTCAGGAAAGCGGGAACAGGCGTAAAACTTTCCAAATCTTCCCATTCTTAAAACCACTTCACTGCCACACTCGGGACATGTTTTTCCTGTTTTCTCCACCGGAATCTGAGTTTTTTCTTCTTTTTCCGCGGACTCTAATTGAAGTTCAAACGGTTTATAAAAATCTTTTATCATTGGTATCCAGTCATTATTTCCGCTTGCGATTTCATCTAGTTTGTTTTCCATCTGAGCGGTGAAGGGTATATCATCAATACTTGAGAAATTTTTTACAAGAAAGTCATTTACCGTAGTTCCGATTACAGTAGGAGTGAATTTTCCTCCGCCAGCCGGCGGGCTTTTCTCCACATAATGTCTGTCTTGAATGGTTGAAATGATAGGCGCGTATGTTGACGGTCTTCCTATTCCATTTTCCTCAAGAGTTGCTATAAGATTTGCTTCGCTGTAGCGGGGAGGAGGGTTGGTTTTACTTTCTATCATTCTTGCTTCATGAAAATTCAGCAGATCACTTACTTTTAGAACAGGTACAAGATTTTCTTCTTTCGGAATTCCGGTAAGCCGCAGGAATCCGTCAAATTTTAATACGCTTCCGCTTTTATCAAAGAGGTAAGTATTGCCTATCTTTTCACCAGTTCCGATTTTATCGGAACCAGTTGGTGAAGCTGCCTTAACAACAATTTTAGTAGACTCAAAGATTGCGTCTGCCATTTGTGTCGCAATCACTCTTTTGTAAATTATGTCGTAAAGTTTCGCAAAGTCTTTACCTAATTCCCCAAGAATCTCTTTTTCTTTGCTTTGGGTATTTGTAGATCTGATTGCTTCATGGGCTTCCTGCGCCATTTTTGATTTTGTTTGGTAGGTTCGGGGTGTATCATGTAAATAGTTCTTGCCAAACGCTTGCTCTACAAAATGTCTTGCTTGACTTATAAACTGTCCGGAAAGGTTATATGAATCGGTTCGATGGTAAGTTATAAATCCTTCTTCATATAATTTCTGTGCAATAAGCATAGTTTTTTTGCTTGAAAAACCGAATCTTTTTGCGGCTTCCTGCTGCAGAGTAGAGGTGATAAATGGCGGTAAGGGCGCTCTTTTTGTTTCTTTTTGCGCAACATCCATTACCTCAAATTTTTTACTTGTCAAATCGTCTGTTACTTCTTTTGCTTTTTGTGCGTCCAGCGTAGTTTTGGTGAATTTATATTCTCCGTCATATAAATTCAGTTTTGAGGTTATTTCAATTTTTTCATTATTTATTTCAACAAGGGCAAATTCAATTTTCTCCTTTTTGTCTTTGGATAAAAATACATTTATTCGGCAGTAGGTTTCCGATTTGAATTTTTCAATTTCCCTTTCCCTTTCAACAACCAATCTTACAACTACGGACTGCACTCTTCCTCCTGATAAATTTCTTTTTATTTTCCGCCACAAAAGGGGTGAAAGGTTGTAGCCTACAATTCTGTCCAGCACGCGCCTTGCAGTTTGCGCAGATACAAGATGATTATCTATTTGACGCGGATTTTGAAGAGCTTCATCTATGGCATTTTGGGTTATTTCATGGAAAACTATTCTCTCAAAGTTTACGCTGTCTTTGACTTCATTTTTCAACAGATAATAAAGATGGTAGGCAATAGCTTCTCCTTCACGATCAGGATCGGTGGCCAGGATGATCTTGTCAAAGTTTTTTACGATTTCTTTAAGCTTTTCTACAACTTTTCTTTTGTCTTTAGGGATCACATATTTTGGCGAAAAGTTGTTTTGCGTATCCACGCCCAGATCCCCCTTGGGCAGATCCCGGACGTGTCCCATGGAAGCTTCAATATCATATTTGCCCTGCAAAAACCTGTAAAGAGTTTTTGCCTTTGTGGGAGACTCAACCAATATTAATCCCTTCATAAACTTTAAGTATACAAGAAAATTCTATAATTGAGAAGCCGGTAAACATTGCGGCATGATTAATCTGATTTTGATTTTAAAGTTCTTTTTGATATTATAAAAAGCATGAAGCTTGGCGCGAAACAGTTAAGAACAACAGTTCCTGAAGCAGGAGATATTAAAAAAATCAAGAAAAACCCGATTTTTATCATTCTTGATAATGTTTGGGACACTTATAATATAGGTTCCATTTTTAGATTGGCAGATGCTGTGGCTGCGGAAAAAGTTTTTCTCTGTGGTGAGACTGAAACGCCTCCAAACTCCAGAATTAAAAAGGCTTCTGTTAATACATGGCAGTGGGTGGATTGGGAATATTCGGAAACTGCAGTTTCCGCAATTGAAAAATGTAAATTGACCCCGATCAAATCGGGGTTGAAAATTGAAAATTTAAAAGTAGTTGCGGTTGAACAAAGTCCCAAAAGCACTCCTTATGATAGGGCGGATTATGGTTTTCCGGTAGCGCTTGTTGTGGGAAATGAAACGAGCGGAGTATCTAAAAAGGTTTTAGATATATGCGACACAATTGTTGAACTTCCCATGTTTGGAGTAAATATTAGTCTTAATGTAATGGTGAGTCTTGGAATTGTTTTATATGAAGTGATCAGGCAAAATCACTAATCTATTAAGGTTTTTGGGCACTTTTCAAATTAACAGCATTGATTTGAGATAATGCTTCATCAACAATTTCTCCGGTCGCATCTCCTAAAACTCCTGGCAGATAATGAGGACACCCGTATTTTCCTCCCAGGCTGTCTGTACGTTCCTTGCTATAAATTATATCCTCTCTTGTTTTTTCAGGTTCTACTGAGTCTTTAGTTAGCTTATGTACGGCAGATTTAAATTGCCTGAAAAGAATACATTCCTTTACTCCTTCTCTTGAGCAGGCTTTTCCATCAAAATAACGACATATTTCCAGTGCCATAAATATTTTAAAATTAACAAGGTAATTTTATCCCATTTTAACTGAAAATTCAAAATTTTCAGCACATAAATCCCTATATTTTTGTCAACAAAGCGGTTTATTGACAACCAGAGGTTAATTTGCTAAACTATTCCTTGTCCCAAGACAGTAGGTTTCCGATTAAATCGGGATTAAAAAGCAAAAGCCTACCGAGGAAATATCATTTTAATTGATAAAGCGCTCGGTAGTGAGCGTTTTTTTATGGCAAAACAAAAAAACATAGAACAACTTGAGAAAGCACGGAAGAAGTTAGATAGCGCCAAGGCGGTATTTTTTGTTGACTATCAGGGCTTAACCCACAAACAGCTGGAAGAAGCAAGAAGCGTTTTCCGTGAAATAGATACGGATCTTTCTATTATCAAAAACACTCTTGTTAATTTGGCGTTAAAAGAGAAAAATTTTGACCTTTCAGACAAACTTCATGGTCCGTTTGCCACGCTTTTTGCTAATGATGATCCGGTAAAAGCAGCAAAAGCGCTTTATGCAATTTTCAAAAAATATAATCTTCCCAAAATAAAATTCGGTATTTTTGAGGGGAAGCTTATAGATGAATCAACAATTGTTGATCTTGCCAATGTTGAGTCAAGAGAAATACTGCTTGCAAAATTTGTTGGTCTTCTTAAAAGTCCAATGAGCAGTTTAGTGTTTGGTTTGAACTATAATATCTTTAAATTGGTATTTGCATTGAAAGAGATAGAAAAACAAAA
>MFNJ01000001.1 GCA_001782015.1 Candidatus Levybacteria bacterium RIFCSPHIGHO2_01_FULL_36_15 | reverse complement strand
CAAACGGAAAATTTGTGGTAGCAAATTTGATTTCTGTTTTTTCTCCCATGATTTTTTTCAAAACATAATCAATGGTTCCAAAAAGGTCTGTCAGTCTCACATTCTTGTCCACAAAAAATCCCTCAAGTTGCCAGAATTCAAATCCGTGGGAAGCATCAACCTGCTCATATCTGAAATTTTTTCCGGGCACTATTACCCTGAAGGGAGGTTTTGTTCTTTCCATCACTCTTCCCTGCATCGCGGAAGTTTGGGTTCTCATAATAATCTCCCAGGGGTCAAGATCTGTTCCTCGGCTGTCAAGATACAATGTTTGTTGAGTATCCCGTGCAGGATGCTCCTTGGGTATATTTAAAGCCTCAAAGTTATAATAGTCTGTTTCAATTTCCGGTCCGTTTGCCGCCTGATACCCAAGCTGCTTAAAAATATCAACCAGTTCCAAAGTAACTTGTGTTAAGGGGTGTAGATGCCCAAGCGGCGCGGTAGCGCCCGGAAGAGTTACATCTATCACTTTTTGCCCCCTTTTTTCTTTTTGCCTTTCATTTATTTCCTGGGTTTTTTGCTCAAACAGTTGCTCAATCGTGTCTTTTATTTCATTTGCCAGTCTTCCTATTTCCGGCCTTTTTTCCTCAGGAATTTTTGTGATGCGCTTAAAAGCAATGGTTAAAACGCCACTTTTGCCCAAAAAATCCATCTTGATCTTATTTATTTCATCAAGACTCTCTACTTCAAAAATAAGCGAGCTGGCATTATTTTTGATCTTTAACAGCTCTTCTTCCATGAATTACAGAATACCATAAAACCTATCTTTTTTCACCATTTTCAATTCTCTGTCTAGCGACATTACCCAAATGGTCAACATGTATTTCACTTAATCCTTGCATCACTTCTATCCTGTCTCTTATTGGAAGTTGCGTAGCTAAACTCAATAATCTTCCGGCTTCTTGTCTTTGTTGGGGTGCAGCATTGTCTTCTAAGACAACTCTTGCTTGCAATATAGTTCCCTTTGTAAACACAATAGCCCCTTTTTCTTGAGCCTCTTTTCTAATGAGTGGTAGTCCGGACAGTGGTTTTGTTTCTTGTACTCTGTGTTGTGATGATCCACTTTTTTCAATAGTCATATATTTTCACCTCCTTTCAAAAATTATCCACTTATCGATATCATTTAAGGTGCCATCCAACTGAGGATGGCACCATTTATAAAGCCAGTTAAACCCTTTCGTTTCTCCCGATTTGTGCCCGTCTTGTTAAACCTGATGTGTCAACCCTGCTTCTTGTAGATTCTCTTAATTTGTAGCGATCAAGATGGGTGGCTCCTCCGCGCTCCGAAGGTATCAGGCCCTGTCTTACTGTTACAACCTTTTCTGTGCCTGTATAAGGCCTTGCGCTCGGGCGCACTTCAGTTTTTATATGAAAAATTCTATCTCCTTCAATTCTACTAACCATTATTATCACCTCCTTTTTCTTAATATAATACGTAAATATAGTTATTCTGTCATATTTATTTTTCCATAAAAAAACCTCCCGTTTGGGAGGCGATTTTGATCTTTTAAAATTACTTTATTTCTTTAAGACATCAATTAACCTCCCGCTCTAGGAAGTAAAATAATAGTAAAACCAGAAGTTTAATTGATGTTTTCTCATAAGCTTAAACTATATTATCAAACACTTTTTATTTTGTCAACTACTTGCTTGAATGTATTTGGATCTTCAACTGCTAAGCTTGCCAGGATTTTTCTGTCCAGCTTAATATTTGCATTTTTCATCTTATTTATAAAAACGCTGTATGAGAGTCCTTCTGCTTTAACCGCTTCTGCGATTCTTGTTATCCAGAGTTGTCTAAAATCCCTTTTTCTAATCTTTCTTCCTTTGTACGCATACGCGCCCGCATGTAAAACTGCTTCACGGGCTACTTTTATAAGTCTTCTTTTTGTTCCACGGTAACCTTTTGCTTTTTCTAAGAGCTTTTTGTGTTTTCTTTTGCTTATAAGTCCTCTTTTTACTCTTGTCATTTTATCCTTTCTTTTTAAATCTCCCAATTATATTTGCTTTTGTTATTAATCTTTTTATTCTATTACGATACCCCCTATAAGAGGTTGTCGCAGCTCTCTCAGACTTTGTTTCCCTAAAATTTAACCTTATTCTGTTAAATGCTTTCCTTAACATAACTTAAGCTCCCAGCATCCTTTTGATTTTTCTGGAGAAAGCGCCTGTTAGTTGTCCCGGTTCTTTTTGCCTTCTCTTTCTCCTTCTTGATTTCCCCGATTTTAAATGGCTTGCAAACTGATGACCAAACATAACTTTGCCGGTTTTTGTAACCTTAAATTTCTTTGCAGCCACTCTTTTTGTTTTAAGTTTTTTCTTTCCCATATAACTAAGCGTTTAGTTGATCAGCGTCTAGCGTTCAGTTTTATTATAACCAGACGCTTATTTTATCTTCGATACGATCATTACCATCTGTCTTCCTTCCATGTGCATTTCTCTTTCCGTTTTTGCTATGTCCGAAAGCAATTCCAGTACCCTTCTCATGAGCGAAGCGCCTATCTCCTGTTTTGTCATCTCTCTTCCTTTAAATCGTGCTACAAATCTTACTTTATTTCCTTCTGTTAAAAATTCGCGTGCCTTTTTAAGTTTTATATCAAGATCATGTTCTCCAATAAAAATCCCCAGTCTTATTTCCTTAGTTTCCGATCCCGCGTTTTTTTTCTTTTCCTCCTGTTTTTTCTTTTTCAGTTGGTATAAATATTTGCTGTATTCTATCAACTTGGCAACGGGAGGCGTGGCATTCGGCGCTATTTCAACAAGATCCACTTCTTTCTCCCGAGCAAGCGCAAGCGCTTTATCTTTCTCCAGTATTCCAACTTGTTTTCCTTCGTGATCAAGAACCCTGATACTTTGAGCAGTTATCTGGTTATTGATTCTCAAAAATCTATTAAAATTTTTGTGTCTATAATCTGTTCTCAATTTCTTCTTTTAATTTATTTATAAGCGAACTCACTTCAGTTCTTCCCAAATCTTCACTGCTTCTTTTCCGTAAGCAAACATACTGCGCATTGTCTTTTTCGGAATCTTCCTGTTCTTTATTGCCTATTATACACAAGTAAGGCACTTTTTGTAAAGTAGCCTCCCTGATTTTGGCCTGCATACGTTCATCTCTGTCATCAATTTGGCTTCTGATGCCTGCGTTCTTGAGCATTTTGTCCACTTTTTGGGCAAAGTTTAGGTTTTTTTCTGATATGGGAATTACTACTGCTTGGATGGGCGAAAGCCATAAAGGGAATGCTCCTTTGTATTTTTCTATGAGAAATGCCATAATCCGCTCAAATGCTCCAAGGGAGGATCTGTGGACAACAACAGGTTCCTGTTCTTTTCCATTCTCATCTGTGTACGTGAGTTTAAAGCGTTTTGGCAGCACAAAGTCGTACTGTACGGTAAACGCTGTTTCTTCCTTGCCTATGACGTTTTTTACCTGGACATCAATTTTTGGTCCATAAAAGGCTGCCTCATTTGCGGCTTCATAAAAATATTGAGCATTAGTCTCTTTAAGTACCTCTCTTAAGATACTCTCTGCCTTGTTCCATGCGGCATCATCTTTATAATATTTTTTCTCATTATTTCTGTCACCAAGGGACAATCTGTATTTGTAGTCTTTGCCTTTTTCAAGGCCAAGCACTTTATTTACGTAGTCAATCAGATCTAAAACTTCTTCTATTACTTTTTTTGCCTGCTCAAGCCTTGCAAATATATGAGCGTCTGAGAGGGTAAACATGCGTACCCGCATAAGCCCGGTAAGCTCGCCGCTTTTTTCATATCTGAATTGTGACGCAAGTTCCGCGTATTTTATCGGCAATTCCCTGTAGCTGTGCGGTTGGGACTTGTAGAGCATAAAATGGTGTGGGCAAGTCATGGGGCGCAAAATGAGTTCTTCCTCGTCTACTTTCATTGGTGGATACATTGTGTCTTTATAATAAGGATAATGACCGGAAACTTTATAAAGGTCAACTTTTGCCAGTGGCGGTGTAATTACATGAAGGTATCCTCTTTTTAATTCTTCATCAACAATAAATCTTTCAAGCTCCCGCCTTATTGTTGCGCCTTTGTGAGTTAAAAGAGGAAGACCTTTTCCTACCAGATCAGAAAAGGTAAACAGTTCAAGATCCTTGCCTATTTTTCTGTGATCTCTTTTCTTTGCTTCTTCAAGCAGAGCAAGATGTTCGTCAAGCTCCTTTTGGGTTGGGAAACACGTTCCGTAAATGCGGGTTAACATGGGATTTTTTTCGCTTCCCTTCCAGTACGCGCCAGCGATTGATGTGAGTTTGAAGGGGCCAATTTCTTTCGTATTATCCAAATGTCCGCCTTCACAAAGATCAGAAAAATCCCCCATTGTATAAAATGAAACTGTTTTCTTGCCATCTTTTTCAAGGTCTTCTATAAGCTGTGCTTTAAACGGTTGGTTTTCCTCTAATCTTTTTGCTTCTTCTATTGAGTGTTCTGTTTTTTTAATATGAAGATTCTGGCCTTTTATTTTTCTCATCTCTTCCTCAATTTCTGACAGGTCTTCTTCTGAAATAGGGTTTTCGAATTGAAAATCGTAGTAGAATCCATTTTCTATAACAGGTCCTATTCCAAGTTTTGTATTTGGATAAAGTTTTAATATAGCTGCTGCAAGAAGATGTGAGCACGAATGCCGCATGTCATTTAATTTATTTTCCATTATCTGTAATATATCAAAAACAGCTTGTGTTATAAAGGATTAAAACGGATTCAGATTTTGCTTGCGAATAATTCAGTTATCTTTTGTATTGTTTGACTGGCGGATTTATAGTGGATTACTTTATAGCCTGCTAAGCTGGCGGATTTAATGTTTTCATATGTATCATCAATAAAGAGTATTTCCTCCGGTTTAATCTTAAGTTTTATTGCAAGAATAACGTAGCTTTCCGGATTATTTTTTTGAAAGCCGATTTCTCTTACCGTAAAGATTTTATCAACTATTAAACTTAGTTTCTTGAGTATTTCGGGTGTATTCTGAATAGTGCCCGTAGTAAAAATATGAATATTGATTCTAGGTTTTATTTTTGCATAATATGACAGTAGCTCATCGTTTAAGTAGAAATAATTAAATATTTTATAATCTTTTTGATCGGTGAGGTCTTTATGAAGCGCGTTCAGTTCGCCTGAATACGCGGTGTCCTTGGGAAATAAAATAACTCTGGAAAAATCGGATACAATTGTTTTTATCATGATTCTACTATAACATTTCTCTTGTTGAATTTCCAAAAAAATGCGGTATAATTTAATTAATATGGTCAGAAACTTAAACGTAGCAACTATTGTTTGTTGTCCCTGCTGTTTAGTAAGTAGCGGGGATGCTATGGTTTAAGTTTAGGTTTTAACATAAGTATTAAGCATCCCCGCACAGGCGGGGTTTTTTAGTGCCAAAATTATTATGACAGAACGATCACCACAAGACACAGCAAGGGAAATAGAAGGTTATCTTAAAGATAATCAATTATATTATGGTTCCGAACCTCGAAATAATGGCGATGCTTCCTGGACTCTTGCGCTTAATAACCATACAGTTACTCCTGAGCAGGAAAGTAGTTTACAAACGAGTTTTCCTGAATTTATTGACACGTTTCATAGGGGATCAGCGCGATTAATGCATTCCGCGCTAACTGCTGGCAACACTTCAAATCCTCCTCTTGACAGACTGCGCAGATATTTAACTATGGGTGTTCCGGAAGAAACACAGGAACTGTGGCAGCAAGCCGCAAGAAATGGACAAGAAGTGTTCAGCAGCCGTCCAGACATGATTGTTGATCCGCAAGGTAAGTTTCATATTGTTGAATATAACACTGACGGCGGAGCAGATAAAGGAAATACTCAGGGAATTAATGATTATTCACGTATGTTTCTGGGAAAGGAAACATTGGGTGCAAATTTGGCCAAAACTTTTGTTAATTCTATCAGGCAAAAATATAATGATAGAGATACGGTTACGGTGGCAACAGTGTTGCCGGACAACTACAGACAGGAGTATGATGCTCAGAATAGATATTTCGCAAACCAGGCACAGCGTTATGGAAGTGAGCTAGGAGTCAGGTGGATTACAATGAGAGTGTCGGATGTGCACATAGACGATAGCAAGGTATATGCGGTTCTTGATGGTAATAAACACACACTCGATGTTCTAGACAGGGAATTCAAGCTTCCCGGGTTCATGCCGGAGGTTAATTTTGAGCGGGAAGTAGAATTGGTAAGAGCAGCTCTTGAGGGCAGGGTTGAAATGCTTGGCTCAATCCTTCCGTTTCAGGACAAGGTTCTATTAAGTACTTTGTTTGACAAAGATTATTCCTCTGCATACGATGAAGATAATTTACCAGCGGTTCGCCAGGTACACGCGGAAACTGCAATAGTTAACAGAGACCAGCCAAACATTCAACTTGGAGGAAATGCTCTCACTCTGGATGATATTTATGGTCTTAGACCGGATTTTAGCATGGTTTTGAAGCGCGGTGGAGATACTGTTGGGTCAACGGGATCAAAAGGCCTGGTCATCTCAGAAGATGTGAGTCCTGATGCGTGGAAAAAAGAGCTTGACAGGGCTTTGACAGAACCACTTTCCGGCGGTAATTTCTGGGTAGTCCAACGTTTTTATCAGTCCAAACGATTCCCAGTTAGACATATAAGAAACAGCCGTTCCCAATATAAAGAATTGCAGGTTATCAATAGATTTGCCCCATATTATGTAAGAGGCCAGGAGGGTTTTAGGCTTGGCAATATATTGGTAACCGCGGGAACTGACGAAGAAACTTATAAAAGACACAAGAATAATGTTCACGGCTTAAGGCAAAATACATATCAAGCTGTATCTTTAAACGGGAAAAATAACACTTAAATTTCTGAATCCACACCTTTATAAAAAATTTCACTATGCAATATTTTCTGGTTTTTCAAGCCGCAGGATTCTTTTTTCGTGGTCTTCGAGTTTTTGAGTCATGTTTGTAGTGATAAGATCACCTACTAACGTGATTCTTTGGTTTAATCTCTTTTCTATTTTAGCTAATTTATCTTCTACTGTGGTAAATTTACTTTCAAGATTTTCTTCTAATTCTCTAACAGCAACTTGTATTTCTGCTCGCAGTGCTTTTTCGAGTCTTTGCTGGGTATCAAAAGAGGAAGAAGTAATCTGGATTCGAAGATCTCTTTCTGCATTATATCTTTTTTGATCTATAACCTTAAGCTGATTTTCAATCTCTTCAAAGTGCTGATCTAATTTCTTTTCAAGCCTTAAAAGTTGATTATTCAGCGTAGCGTCAGAGGTGTTATTATTTGTTTTCATGAAGTTAGTATAAGAAAGAGATAAATTTCTGTCAACGGCTAAATTACTATAATCCCAGTTCTTTATTTATGGATTGCATTGCTTTGAGAACAATATCTATAAATTCGTTAAGAGGGATTTTTAACTTTTCTTCACACAATTTTATCTGGTCCCGATCAACCGCTTTTGCAAAGGAAGGTATTTTCATTCTTTTTAATACAGAATTGGTGTCTACGCTGGAAAGTTTTTTGTCCGGGCGGATCAAGGCAACAGCAATAATAAAACCGGTTAATTCATCGCAGGTATATATAGACCAGTCCATAAGCGTTTTTGGTTCAATGCCATTCGCGTTATAGTTATAAGCGTGCGCGCGGATAGCGTTTAGCACTTCTGGTTTTAATTTGTGGCCTATTTTTTCCTGAAGCACTGCTGTATGGTTTTCTGGACTATTTTTTGTTTCTTCATAGTCTGCATCATGCAAAAGTCCCACAATTCCCCAGTTTTCCGCGTTAATATTTAGTTCACCTTTGCTTTTAAAATATTGCGCCAGTCCCCTCATTGCGGCTTCTGCGGCCAAATGGTGTTTAATAAGATTTGGGCTTTTTATAAAAGCTGTTAAGATCTGATACGCTTCTTCCCGTTTCATACTGGCTTTTTGATGAAATCTATCAATAACTCAATAATGCCAAATTTTGTGGGCCCGAGAGGACTTGAACCTCTGACCTCTGCAATGTCAATGCAACGCTCTAGCCAGCTGAGCTACGAGCCCTTCGCGAATTTTATTCGCTCAGGGTAAACCCTTCGATTTACCTCAGGGTAAACCCATCGCTCATATTTTAACAAATTGAATATGGTAAAACAATTGAATTTGATCTACTTTTGTGGTTCTTCTACAATAGTTTGCTTTCCCCAGCATTCTCTTTTCCAAAGCATTGGTGGGATTTCAACAAAATCTCTTGTCTCTCTGGGGAATCTACCTTTTACAATTTCTACTATTTGCGAAGGCTCTGTAACAATGTAAGTGGGTCTTGGATCAATCAGTTGGAAACTTTCCCAGCCGTTCCCTCTAACTACGAGCGCTAAATCAGCTTTTATATTACCAGCTGTTTTCGAATCTATCATGCTGTCGCCAACTAACAGGATTCTATTTCTATCAAAAGTCCTTCCTGCTTTTCCATAGTCTTTTAAAATATGTTCTATTGGCTTTGTATTTGGTTTTTTGGCACCAGTATTATGACTGCTATATAATTTATTGGCAAAATCTTCAAACCCCCATTTTCTAAGTGTTGACTGAACGATTTCCCTATTTGTTCCATTGGTTAAGACAGCATTATCTACTCTGTTTGCAAGCAAAGTTCTTAATACTTCTATTGTTCCGGGTATAGGAATATACGTGCTATCCATATACCCTTTATATCTGGCTTTAAACCATTCAATTTGTTCGGGAGAATAAATGTCTCTGAATTCTTGTTCTGCAAACTCTAGGTTGCTTACACCATCCTTTGATTTTTTTGAAGGTCTTGTGATTGCTTTCTGATAAAATTCTTTACCAAAATGAATTCCAAAGACTTCATGTCCAGGATGATGGAATGCTCGAATAAGCCTTAATTGATGGTCAGTCATTGTTCCATGAAAATCCCAAACCAAAAGATCGTATCTTCTGTTTCCTGGTTCAAGATCTTTTGATTTATATCTTTCCGGATTGGATTTTTCTGCTTCAAGTGCATTTCTTTCAAATTCTGCCATATTATGCCCCTTTTGGTTCAGAGTTGATTCTTCCTGTTTTTGTTACAAAATCTTTAAGTACCCGGTAAAATCTTTGGAGATCTTCCACGTCTATCCACTCCTCTTCCGCGTGAATGTTCCCCCCGGTCGGCCTTAAAAGAATAGTGGGTATATTTTTATCCAAAAAAAATCTTGCGTCGGATGAACCATGGGAAAATATGAATTCAGGCTTAATACCTAATTTATTTTTTACCATTCTCATAAACAATTTTAGATATCTGTTATTTTTATCCACTCTATAGCTATTTCCGGTTGCAAGCTCTTCCACAGTAATGTTTTTGTATTTCTTTTGTGTATTCTTAACAAGCTTTTTTAAATCTTCCAGTTTTGTATCTGGCGTAAAGCGCATGTCAATAAGAGCACGCGCTGAGTCAGGAATTTTATTTGCTGCATTCCCTCCCTCAATTTTTCCTACATTCAAAGTATTATGATAATGCCTTTTGTCACCGCAGGGTTCTTTAACAAATTCCGACCGCAGTACATTTAAAAAATCCGTTAAATCTTCAAGGGCATTTTTGCCTTCCCACGGACGCGAGCCATGAGCTGATTTACCTTTTGCTTCAACTTCAAGGTGGTACACTCCTTTTGCTCCTTCCTGAAAACTCCAGTTTTCTCCTCCGTCCGGCAGAACACATACTTTGGCTCTATATCCTTGATTTAATACGTGTTTTACTCCATGTTCCCCTCCTAATTCTTCATCTGTGGTAATCATTACTGCTATGTCATAATTTTTAAGGTTATCTTTTCCCAGATCTTTCAGGAGCTTTATATAAGAAGCGATGGCAAATTTCATATCGAAGGCGCCGCGGCCATATAATCTTCCTTCACGAATTTGAGGAATAAAAACCTTTTCTGATCCTGGTACTACGTCTAAATGTCCCTGAAGAATCACTTTAGGGTTTTTAGTTGGTTTTGTTGAAAATACAATTGAAGCAAAACCATTAGAATCATATTCGTTTATAAAAAGACTTAAGTTTGAGAGCTCTTTTTTAATTAATTCAATTGCTCTTTTTCCTTCTTCTTTGTCTTTTGAAACGGTTTTAAATGAAATCAGTTGTTGTAAGATAGTATGTGGCATAATTTACACCACCGGCCCTATTACGGCGTCTCCAGCGCCATGTATTTTTAGATTGTTGCGCGCATTCCACTGCCCACCAAGGTAGTTCCACTCCCTAGTTTGTGTGTTAAGACCATAATAAACTCTATATATCATCCATCTGTAGTTTTTACCCATGTCTCCATCTAGTCCGCTTTCTACCGGAGGGTAGAAAGGTTGGCAGTACATTCCTCCGCTTCCCTGAGTGTGCCTTATCAGCTCTCTTTCAACCCTTGAGCGTGTATACGCACCGGGAGCAGTCATCTTAAGTTCTGGAATTGAGTATTGTGATTTAGCCATGCTGTTGGGAAGATACATAAAAACATCACGGGTTTTACTCCCCTGAAGTGGTTTTAATACAAATGGTTCACACGGTGCGGGCAAATCTTCCGGTGTTTGAACTTTTCTCCATAGCCCCAGTTTTTCTCCATAACTTTTGTCACCTTTTTGCTTCAAAGAGCTTACGGAACGATCTTCAAGACAGTGGAATTCCTCTTCTTCCGGTTCTGCTCTTACCAGCACCAGTTCTGTGCCTTTTACCGCCTCTTCCCTGCTTTTTAACGGAGTCCATAATTGGTCATCGTGGCCGTTTCTTCTTTCGGATATAACCACATCAAACTTGGGCCATGTTCTTGCCACATCCTGCAGTCTTTCCTTGAAAGCGGGATTTGTTGTATAGGAAACACCAATTCCGGCAGGCCTTTCTTCTACCTCATATGCTCTTAAGTGTTCTCCTTCAAGTGTTGCATCAAGTCTCACAATAAGAGAAGGTACACCAAGTTCTCTTTGTACCCATGTATTTTCTTTAGGAAAACATGATTCCCAGCGTTTCACCAGTTCCTTTCCTTCCTGTTCTGCCGTCTGGGGCATGGATTTTGGCTCAGGCACAATATTGGTTACCCACTCTTTCAAGTGCATCTGCTGTACGTCATACGTTTTTCCGTTGCATGCACCGGTGTCTGGTGCGTAATACGTTGTTAATCGTTCTCTCATATTTTTCTTTCTTAATGTTTTTGCCTCTTAAAATAAAAAAAACCTCCCACAAGTGGGAGGTAACTTTTCTTAATTTCGGTTGTTTAGTTTTTTTCTATATATAATCCTCCCACATCAACCTAAGCCCACATAAGGCTAAGGTAGAACATAATTTGGAAGGATTTTCTATCCATATCTTGAATTTTAATATATGCTTGCCTATTTGTCAAGCAACCGAAAAATTCTCCATAGAAATCCGACACTTCCAGTAAAATGGAAGAAATGAATAAATTGACAAAATAATATTAGTTTGGGAATTCTTTGAGCAAGGAGTACAAAAAGGACATATTGCTGAGAGGCTTGATATTCATCGGGAGACAGCAAGAGAGTGGATTCGTGGAATCGCAGAACATCCAGAGGGTCTACCTGGATTCCTTGAACAAATATGTAAATGCAAAGAAAGGTGAACGGACAAAGCGCAAAGTTGACGGATTGTTAAAAGCCCGTATTTATCGAATTCGTGAAGAAAACAATGATTGTTGCGGACAAAAAATTCAATACTATTTAAAACAACAGGTATTTCTCTATGCTGATAGATTTAGAGTGGCACGGCCATACAAGAAAAATGAGTAATCATATATTGAGAGTTTTAACAGAACACTAAGGAAAGAATGTCTAGGCCGGGGTAACTTTTATCCAAAAGATATTCCTATGCTTGAAAAAGAGCTTGTTCAATATTTAGATTATTATCACAGCAAAAGAGCTCATATCTCTTTGAATATGCAAAAACCAAACAATATTCTTAGACAATATAACTTAATGGCGGATTTTTAAGGAAATATATCGGTTATTTTTGGAGAAACCAAAATCGATTCTTTGCCTCCATGCGCTACTATGCCTGGACTTGCCGTTAAAGCCAAATCTAAAACGTTACCTGAACTATTAGTAAACAAAACATAACGAATACTGAAATCATCTTCGCCAAACTGGCCGGTTAAGACATCTGTATAACTTAAATGGTGGAAAGCCGGTTCTATTTTTTCCTGCACAATTACTCCGCTTGGTTTCGTTTGTATAAGTTTTAACTGAGCTTCTTTATCTCCAGGCACAGCAAGACCATGCGAGCCTGAGCTATTAACCTCTTTTACAAAATATCTGTCACTGTGGTCAGCAACAGCAGAGGCTGCAACTTTATGTCTTTTCGATAGTTCTAGATGTTCAGTTTTCGGAATATATTTTCGTAATTTTGCTAAGTTTGTTTCACCAAGAACTTTCATGAGCAATTCCTCTAATTCCGGATCTTCCTGGGGATTGGAGATCACTGCTAGATTGGTTTTATCGCTCAGCCTATAATTTCTTTTGGAAATATATTTTAGTAATCCTGATGCTTCAAGTAGGTCCAAATCTCTGAGAGTCTGATCAATGTCAAAACGCACTCCTCTATTGCTTGTCTGAAGCTGCGGAATTGCCAAAACCTGATCCACCTTCTTTTTGGGATAGGTATCTGTATATAAACCGTCTACTTGAGTTAGTATTCTATCCTGACTTACTACTGTTAAGTTACCGCCTTTTTCGTTTACCTCTCCTGCGAAATAACTTGCTTCAGTAAGATAAAATTCCGCGCCACTTGAAACAATTAAACCCGTAGAAGTACTGCCACTTAATTTTGCTACACTTGATACTAAACCTTCCCCTATCGTGCCGTTTGTACCCATTTTCCGGCCTAAAGCAGTATATCCAAAGCCATGGGTTTTGTCTACCTCCAGTTCTACAATATGAAAAGCGCCATGACAATCTTGGACAAGATCAATTTTGGCAAAAGCATGTCGGGCTGACTCGTGTTGGCTTAGGATATCCGCCTCACGGTTTTTATCAAGATCGGGAACGTCTCTTCCACTTTTTCTATTCCCTTCCATTCTTGATTCAAAATCTTTACCCAAACGAAGACAATTTCGTAATCTTCTGTATAAAGGGCTTTTTCTTCTTTGTATATCATCTATTAAGCAGAGTTGAGATAGACTCTGTATTCCATCAATATACGCAGGAACCACCTGGGAAATTTCATGCAGTTGTTGCTGTTGTGGTATACTAATTGATACCTCACTATCAGTTACACGAAAATTATGAGATTCAGGCACGTGTCCTTTGAAAAAACGGTCAATAACCATTCTGCGCCTATCTTTTGATTGAATAGAGGTTTTAAGGTCTGGCCTGTATCTTCCAAATGCTTGTTCCATAAATATTTTTCTCAATAAAAAAAACCCTCACAAATTCCCAAAATTCATATTGGAAACTTGCAAGGGTTCTTTTAGAAACGGTGCCACCTTGCGCTGTCGCCTCAGGCGACCTTATTCATGACGTGCTCCGTTACTACGACACACGTTGCTGACTTTTACGGTTTCGCCTCCGGCTCATACTCTTGAGCAGCTCCCCGATTCCAACCCTTCGGATCATCACTTTTAAACTAAAATTATTATATCATATAAATCAAGTTTATAACTTCGTGTTTTTTAGGATCTACTTCACTTGTCTCTATGCCTTTTGCAAAGTAAACCTTCCCCCCTATTCCTATTGGACCATAAAGTACGCGTTTGCCAGACTGGGTGTTAGAAATACCTAATTTTATGATTTGGCTAACTTAACTTTCAGACTGCGATATTCAACTTCTTGCCTTGTTTCTTTTTAACATCATATCATCTAATCTTTCTTGTACGTCATCAGGTAGTTCTTCTTTTGGTTTCATGTGTCTTACATAAATTGTACGCGTTCCTTCTCCGTCTTGTACCTGCCTCAATACTTTCAAGTTTCCCAGTTCTTCAAATTTGGTTCTGGTGTCATCTGTTTCAGGCTTACTGATTGGGGGTGGAGCAGCTTTTTTCCTGAGAGGAGCTCTCAATATTGGTGATTTTTGCACTGCTGCGGGATACTTTTCTAACTCATCTGCGTTATTAGATTCAATAGGAGGATTTAACCATGCCGCAACAGCTTGAGCTATTCTAATTGCATGCAAAACAGTTTGTTGCGAAGAACCTGTTTTTCTAGCAGTTTCAAGTAGCGGGTCGTTATCTCCGGAAACAAGGCTTTGATTATATGCCCGTATAGTTTTTACAACATCGGCAACATTACCATTTACGTTTAATCTCTGTAGGGTGCCAGGTGTTTCTATATTCATAGCTATCAGTAAACTAGACAACCCTAATCCTGCCGGATCAGGTTCATGACTTTTAGCCTCTCTTTGACTTGCATATCTTATTGTTTCTAAGCTCTTATTACTCATATTACTTTATAAATAAAAAAAATCTCCCTTTGTCTGGGAGATCTTGCTTGTTTTAGGTTTGACTTGGAATGTTCTTTTCTCCCAAACAATTAGCTTTCCGCAATTCGGATAATGCTAATGCTAAGAAGAAATGAACTTAATTTCATATTTGCAATAAGTATAGAATAAATGAGACTGTTTTGTCAATAGCAAGTCAGGAAGTTTTATCCCGTCTGTGTGGCTGTGGTTCTTTCACCGGATAGTGTGAATGTGGTATTGAATTTTTTAGCCATATTCCAGTATTGCCTTTGCCTTTTTTTGCTGGCAAACATAGAAAGCCAGTTTGCTCCCTCTTCTATTCTGGTTCTCGCGTTTCTTACAACTGACAAAAGCCAGCCAAAGAAACTAAGGTGATACGTGCCTGGGTTAATAGGAATTTCCTGCGTGGTTACTTCTTTAAATAATACTTCCATAGTTTTTGAGCTCTTAGCAAGCTTTTTGAGCTCAAACAATATTTCTTTTACACGCTCATGCATCACCATCTGTTCATTTTTTGAAGAAGCAGTCTCCACTTTTTCAACTGACCTGAAATATTCCTGATGTTCAGAGGAAATTTTTATTATTTCCCTCTCTTCTCTCCTTACTTTTTTAAGTGAGACCTCTACTCCTTCTTTGAGTTCTTCTACAGCATGAAGGCCGACCTCTTCTTTGTCTTTGCCAAGTACTTGTTCAGGCACGGTTTTAACAGATCCTACAAGAAGGTCTTCCCATAGGCTTTTAACCAGTTTTTGCTGTACTTCTGAAAGCCCTGAGCCCACGCTGCCCCTTTTGGCTTCAATAGCTTCTTCACTTATCCTATTTTTTGAGGCTGATCTTTTCATAAATAGTCTCCAATCATACTTAACAGGATATTATAATTCAATAAGTTAATGAAATCAAATTTTTGCAAGAAAATCAAGGGTTTTTTGCTGTCTAATAATAGAGGCCAAAATGTAAGGATTTTTCAGAAGCTCTTTCTTCTGATTTTCATCTTTTACTGAGGCAATTATCTGATCAATATCTGTTTGCTCAACGGTAATTTTTTCCTCATCCGCAATTCTTCTGAGAAGAAATTCAAGCTTCAAGTCTTTTTCCGCTTTTTGCTGGTATTCTTGTTTAAGTGTTTCTCCCGTTTTATTTTTAGACGCAAGGTACTGGTCAAGAGTAAGACCTAAGGTTTTAAGTTCATCCAAAAGCTGGGAAAGAAGTCTTGTACTTTCCTGTTCAATCAGTATGGCGGGGATTTTTATCTCTGTGTTTTTAAGGGCAATTTCTATGATTTCATCAAGGTTTGGCTTTTGCTCTTCTTTTCCAGGTACAATAATTTTCGATTTGGCAGTATGTTTTTTGACCTCTTCCTTGTAATTATTTAGTTTTATTTCCGGCTTTTCACAGGTTTCCGCTGTAAATATAAGATCGGTTCCCTCATCAAAAGCTTCAACATGCACTCTTGGAGTTATGATCGGGTTCAGGCCGTTTTGTTTTAGAGCTTCAAGGTAGTATTTAGGCAATAACCTTTTAAGCATTTCCTCATTTACTTTTTCTTTGTCCAGGCTTTCTTTTGCAATTTTAGGGGGTACATTACCTTTTCTAAATCCTGGTTTTGCAACGTTTTTAATCAGCTCTTCTTCAGTTTCCTGTCTTATTTTTTCTACATTTTCCCAGTTTACAGAAATTTTTAGACTAAGTGTACCGTCTTCGTGTCTCTTAATATCCGTTTTCATAAGGTACTATTATACAAAACTTTCACTCTTTTTGTAAATAGGAAGTCTTACCAAATCAAAAAGTGAAGTGAAGGGGTTATGTCTACCTAACCGAAAAAGAGAAGTGAAAGTGTCAGGAAAAAAGAT